>RGVD01000013.1 GCA_010027395.1 Bacteroidota bacterium | reverse complement strand
CTTTGTAATCCAACCGCACAACGGGTTAAGTATGTATAATAATGGTTTAGATTTGGGTTCTTCCATGCTCGTGAATAATTCTACTTATTCTTTTTAAGAAATTCTGTTTTAATATTTTTTACCTGTTTCAAGTCACTAGCAACCAACTTACACTTATCTGAACTAGTCGAATTAAAATACATTAACTCACTGTTGGCTGTGCTTATTATTAATTTATTACAAAATTTTTCATCCTTTGAATAGTAGTAATACAAGGACATATTGTCTTGGGCCTTTATCATTTTCTGAATACTTTCAATTTCAGTTTCTTCTATTTCACCGTCAATCAAAACATTCTTATCTTCCTTTCCCTTCATTTCTATTTGTCTATCTTCAACAAATAAGGTCTTATCTATTAGCAAGCCCTTATCAGATGGATAATTATTCATCATTTTGTTTTCAGAAAGTTCTCCATCACTTTTGGCTTCTATAGCATAATTAAAATAGTTATTAAGCATTTGAACCCCTCTTATCATTTCAGTTTCCCAGTCAGGTGTATCAATAAAATTTCTACAAAAAGCTTGTGCAATTACATCTTCAGGAACAATTCTTCTTTTAAATTTTTTAGTAATTACCAATCCGTTAAAATCTTCTTCGCTGCTGCATACCTTGGTTCTAATTTTACTTCCTTTAGATTTACTAAATAATAAAAATGCAAAATCGCCCTTCTTAAACTTTTGCATGGCAGTATCAAAGGCAAATTCAAAACCTGTAAAATTCCAATACTTTTCCATAGCAGAAATAATACTAGCGTTGTAGGCACTGTCTTGCATTAATACAACTACTAAGCGTGTATCCTTAAACTTTTCAACGTCTTCCTTTTTTTTAATTTTACCAAACTGAGCAAATAACCCAAGTGGCATTAAAAGAGCGAGTGTTAGTAAATTTTTATTAATATATTTCATTGATATAAAAAGCAAATATGACTAAAAAAACATAAAAATATTAGTACTACTAAATAAAAAAAGCAGTTCAAATAAAGAACTGCTAATCTATAGTAATTTAATTTAAAAATTAGGGATTTTTTACTGATTTATTGTCACTTTATTTAGTCCATAATCTTTTGCATAATCGCTTAACTGCATTCTAAGCTGCCTTCTTGCAACAAAAATCCTAGTCTTGACTGTACCAATTGGAATATTGAGCAGCTCAGAAATTTCATGATATTTAAAACCTTTGAAATTCATAGTAAATGGCTTTTTTAAACTCAAAGGCAAGCTATCTAAGGCTTCTTCCAAATCTTTCATAATAAATTTCATTTCTCCTTGATTTTTCACCAATGGAGATACGGAATCTAAATAGTAATCATTATCTGTTTGGTCAACAAAAGTATTACGCTTTTGCGTTCTACGATAATTATTGATGCCTTTCAGGTTGGTTCCATCCTCAAATTTTTCCTGGTAAGTGTAGGCCTTAAGCATTGTCTCTTGCATCAAATCATTGGTGTCTTCAACATTACGAGTTAACTGATATGCATAATATCTTAAACCTCGAGCTTCTCTTTCTACTAACTTTTTAAATTCTATTTGAGTCATAACTTAAATTATTTAGCTTTTAAATATTCAACAAATGTGATTTACTTATTTCATTCTTGCAAATATTTTTGTTTAATATTTTAAACAAAATCTTAAACAAAACATAAATTCCTATAAATCAATTAAAAAAAAATTAAAATAGCTATTTCACAGATAATTAAAGTCAAAACTCAAGACAATCCATCTCTATTTTGTTTGATAAAGCAATATTTTTGTTTAACGATTATATCAAGATGTAAAACAATTTAAGTAGCTCCAAGTTATAAATTATAAGGAAAAGGTTCTTGAACCTTGAAAAAGTAGGATGTTTAATCATCTTTGAAAACTAGAATCTATTAACAAATGGAATTAACCGTATCAAGAGAATGTCATTTTAATGCAGCTCATAGATTGCATGTCAATGAGTGGTCATCCGAAGAAAACAAAGCATTCTTTGGTTTATGTAACAATGATAATTACCATGGTCACAACTATAAATTAATAGTCAGCATTACTGGGGAAATTGATCCCGTTAGTGGGTATTTATTTGATCTAAAGATTTTGAAGCAAATTATTGAAGAAGAGGTAGAAGTTAGATTTGACCACAAAAATTTAAACCTAGACACTTTTGAATTTAAAAATTTGAATCCAACTGCTGAAAATCTTGCTATTACCATTTGGAATCTCATTAGAAACAGAATAGAATATACTTATAAAATTAAAATAACTTTATATGAAACAGAACGTAACTTCGTTGAATACAACGGAAATTAAAAAACTCAACACAGACGACATGGAAGATAACCATGAGAGTTTTTCAATGGAAACACCACTCCGCGAGGATGCTTTCGAATTGGATGACGAAATAAAAATTGAACTAATTGAGAAGCATTTCAAAGAAATAATGCTCATTTTGGGATTAGACTTAAATGACGACAGTCTAAGTGGCACGCCCAATAGGGTAGCAAAAATGTATGTAACCGAGATGTTCAAAGGATTGAATCCAGACAGTGCCCCTTCTGTAAAGTTGTTTGATAACAAATACAATTACAAAAATATGCTCATCGAAAAGAATATATCTTTTCATAGTGTTTGTGAGCATCATTTTGTTCCTATCATTGGCAGAGCTCATGTAGCCTACATTCCAAATGATAAAGTTGTAGGACTATCGAAACTAAACCGCATTGTTAGATATTTTGCTCAAAGACCGCAAGTACAAGAAAGAATGACCATTCAAATTGTAAATATGCTTAGAGAAACATTGCATACCAACGATGTAGCTGTTATCATCGAAGCTGATCACATGTGTGTAGCTATGCGTGGTGTTCAAGATGTCACTAGCAGCACTATCACAAGCGATTTTAGTGGTAAGTTTTTAGATACAAAAACCAGAGAAGAATTGATGAAATTAATTTCCTTGGAGATTAAGTAGTCTTTTTATTTTCTACTAAAACAAATCCATTCTTGCCATCTCTTTCTCTATAATCTATTATCATACCTGCAAAAAACAAGGCTTGACCAGGATGGTATATTAGATCAACACCATCATTTTCGATAAGTCTATCTGTATCTGCTTTTGTATCAAATCCTATTAATAGTCCTTTATCTTGCGAATTTTTCTGTTTTATACCCACTCTAAGAAAGTGGTCAACTGGTATTTGCAGGGTTTCTTTATAATTAAGAATTGCTTCCCTTGCGCTTGAGGTAAATTCTATAATATTCATTGTTAAATAATTGACTTGAAACCTACTGCTGCCCTTACTTCTTTCATGGTTCTATTTGCACTTTCTCTTGCTTTTTCAGCACCTAATTTGGCAATTCTATTAAGTTCTTCTTTATTGTTCTTTATGTCTTCGATGCGCTCTCTTATAGGAGAAAGGTATAAAATCATGTCTTCTGCTAATTGCTTCTTTAAATCCCCATATCTAATGCTACAGGAAGCATAAGCGTCAGTAAAATGATTCAATGAATCTTCACTCGAAACAGTCTTCATCAAATCAAATAAATTCTGAACAGCTTGGGTAGGTGCAGAATTGGCCTCTGTAGGACCAGTATCAGTTATCGCTTTGGAAAATTTCTTTCTAATAATTTCAGGGGAGTCAATTAAATTAATGACATTGCCGTCACCATCACTCTTACTCATTTTTCCACCACCTAAAAGTCCTGGTATTTTCACCAATTCTGTTCCGTAATTAAAAGCGTATGGCTCAGGGAAAATCTCTGATTTATAAAACCTATTAAATCTATTACCAAAAGTACGGGCCATTTCCAAATGTTGCTCCTGATCTTTACCTACAGGCACCTTTAAAGCCTTATGAATAATAATATCTGCAGCCATCAAAACAGGATAGGTAAGCAAACCTGCATTGATATTATCAGGTTGGGTTCTTGCCTTATCTTTAAAAGAACTTACTCTTTCTAATTCGCCTTTATATGCATGCATGTTTAATAGCAAATACAATTCTGATATCTCAGGAAGATGACTTTGAATATAAAGGGTACATACTTCTGGATCCAAACCACAAGCCAAGTACTCAGCCATCACTTGTTGGGCATTACTATGCAAATCTGCTGGGTTTGGGTGCGTAGTAAGTGAGTGATAATCTGCAATAAAAAAGAAGCACTGATATTCATGCTGCATTTTAATAAAATTCTTTATTGCACCTAAGTAATTCCCTAGATGCAAATTACCTGTAGGCCTGATACCACTTACAACAATTTCTTTATTCATACTGAACTACAAAAAAACGGATTAAAAAATGAAATAAAAAGTTAGAAATAGGAATGCAAGTAATATGGCATAAAAAAAGCCCGAACTGGTTCGAGCTTTTAATAATTTATTATAATATTGTTATTCAGCAGAAGGTGCTTCAGTAGTTTCAGATGTTTCTGCAGCTTCAACAACCTTTTCAGCAGGTTTAGTACGACCTCTACGAGTTTTCTTAGCAGCACCTTTTGTAGCTTTTGCTGCTAACATTGCTTCGTTAAAATCAACTAATTCAATAATAGCCATTTCAGCATTGTCACCTTTACGGTTCATGGTTTTTAACACACGAGTATATCCACCTGGTCTGTCACCAACTTTTGTCATTACAGTTCCAAATAATTCTTTAACGGCAGGTCCCTGCTTTAAGTAAGCAAATACAGTTCTACGGTTATGAGTAATATCTTCTTTTGCTTTGGTGATAAGTGGTTCAACAAATTTACGTAACTCTTTTGCTTTAGCAGCAGTAGTCATGATACGCTTATGTAATATCAATGATGAAGCCATATTAGCCATCATTGCTTTACGGTGGGTGGCAGTTCTGCCTAATTTATTTACTTTATTTCCGTGTCTCATTTTTATTCGTATATAGTTTTGCTGTCTATTGATGAAGTTGTTATTTATCAACTATCAACGTTCAACCATATTTATCTAGTCTTCGTTCAATTTATATTTAGCAACGTCAATTCCAAAAGTTAAATTTTTGTCGCGCACCAATTCTTCCAATTCGCTTAGTGATTTCTTACCGAAATTTCGGAATTTCAATAAGTCTGCAATATCAAAGCTAACTAATTCACCTAAGGTTTTGATGTCAGCAGCTTTCAAACAATTGTAAGCTCTTACCGATAAATCTAAATCAGATAATGGAGTCTTAAGAATTTTCTTCATCTGCATTAGATTCTCATCTATTTCAGGGTGAACTTCTTTAACTTGGGTATCTAAAGTTATTAATTCATCGCTAAACAACATGAAGTGTTGTATTAGAATTTTAGCAGCTTCTTTTAATGCATCTTCTGGATGAATTGATCCATCTGTAATAATCTCTAAATTTAATTTTTCATAGTCAGTTTTTTGCTCAACACGAAAATCATCAACAGAGAATTTTACATTTTTGATGGGAGTAAAGATTGAATCAATAGGAATTAAACCTAAAACTGAATCTTTTGGTTTGTTCTCTTCAGCAGGAACATAACCTCTTCCTTTATCAACAGTTAATTCAATTTCTAAATGAACCGATGATTCCATTTTGCAAATAACCATGTCAGGGTTTAATATTTTGAAAGCATTGGTATGCTTTGCAATATCTCCTGCTAGGAATTGCTCTTGACCTTTGATGTTAATATATATTTTTTCGTTCTCAACACCATCAACAATGCGTTTGAAGCGAACTTGTTTTAGGTTTAAAACGATTTCAGTAACATCTTCAATTACACCTTTTATGGTTGAGAATTCATGCTCAACACCAGCTATTTTAAGTGTAGTAATTGCATAACCTTCTAATGAAGATAATAAGATTCTTCTAAGCGCATTACCAATAGTAACACCATAACCTTTTTCTAAAGGACGAAACTCAAACTGACCAAAAAAATCAGTTTCTTTATGAAAAGCAAGTATAGACATGTGTTGTTTTTGATTAAATGTTATTTAGAATACAATTCGACAATTAGTTGTTCCTTAATATTTTCAGGAATTTGATCTCTTTCAGGGAAAGAAACAAAAGTACCCGTCATAGAATGACCATCCCAATTAACCCAATTGAATTTTTTATTATTACTTAATGCTAATGAATCAGTAATAGTTTCTAATGTTTTTGATTTCTCACGAACACCAACAACATCACCTGGCTTCAAAGCATATGATGAAATGTTCACCACTTTACCATTAACGGTAATATGTCTGTGACTAACCAATTGACGAGCTGCGCTACGAGTTTTAGCTATACCTAAACGAAAAACAGTGTTATCTAAACGGGCTTCTAAGAACTTCATTAAGTTTTCACCTGTTACACCTTTTTTACGTGCTGCTTCCTCAAATGTTTTGTAAAACTGACGTTCCAACACACCATACGTATATTTAGCTTTTTGCTTTTCACCTAACTGTATAGCATATTCAGTTGGCTTTGATCTCTTACGAGACATACCATGCTGACCTGGAGGTGTTTGTCTTTTTTCATAAGACTTATCAGGACCAAAGATAGGATCTTTGAATCTTCTTGCTATTTTGGTTTTAGGACCTATATATCTTGCCATTTTGTTATTTTTCTTCTGTTATCAAAAAATATAAATAAGTAATTATACTCTTCTGCTCTTTGGAGGACGACATCCATTATGAGGAAGTGGAGTAATATCTTTAATAGACAGTACTTCTAAACCAGCTGCAGCAAGTGTACGAATTGCACTCTCTCTTCCTGAACCTGGACCTTTAACAAATACATCAACCTTTTTAAGACCTGCATCTACAGCTACCTTGGCAGCATCTGTTGCTGCAGTTTGAGCTGCATAAGGGGTATTTTTCTTAGAACCTCTAAAACCCATTTTACCAGCAGAACCCCAAGAGATAACTTGACCAGTCGCATTGGTTATAGAGATAATTATATTATTAAACGATGCCTTGATGTGCACTTGACCATGTGCTTCAATCACTACATTCCGTTTTTTTGTTGTCTTTTTTGAACCTGCCATTACTATTGTTCTTTATTTATTATTTAGTAACTTTCTTTTTACCCGCAACTGTTTTGCGTTTACCTTTTCTAGTACGTGAATTTGTTCGAGTACGCTGTCCACGAACAGGAAGACCTTTTCTGTGACGAAGTCCACGGTAGCATCCGATGTCAAGTAAACGTTTGATGTTTAATTGCTTTTCTGAACGTAATTCGCCCTCAACAGTTACATGATCTGTAATATGCTTACGAATTGCATTTAACTCCTCATCGTTCCAATCTTGAACTTTTTTTGCAACATCAATTCCGCAATCAGCTAAAATTCTAACTGCTTTCGAACGACCTATGCCAAAGATATAGGTTAAACCTATCTCTCCTCTTTTATTTTTGGGTAAATCTACACCTGATATACGAGCCATAATTCTTTAATTATCCTTGACGTTGTTTAAACTTTGGGTTCTTTTTGTTAATTACGTAAACTTTTCCTTTACGCTTAACGATAATGCAGTCTTCACTGCGCTTTTTTACCGATGCTCTAATTTTCATCTTTCTTATTACTTATATCTGTAAATAATTCTTCCTTTTGATAAATCGTATGGTGACATTTCTACTGAAATTTTATCACCTGGTAATATTTTTATATAGTTCATTCTCATTTTTCCTGAGATATGAGCTATTATCTCGTGACCATTTTCAAGTTGAACTCTAAACATGGCATTTGATAATGCTTCCAATATTACTCCGTCTTGTTTTATTAAAGATTGTTTTGACATATTTGTTAAAAGGGTTGCAAAAATAACCGCATTTTCACAAAAAGCAAGGTGCAATTTTATGCAGCACCTGCGCTAGTGTTAGTACGACCTTTAATTCTGCCTGATTTCATTAGACCATCATAATGTCTCATCAACAAATGACTTTCTACTTGCTGCAAGGTATCAAGCACTACCCCAACCAATATTAATAATGATGTACCACCATAGAATTGCGCAAACTGACTGTTAATGTTTAATGCACCTGCAAAAGATGGCAATATGGCAACAACCGCTAGAAATACAGCTCCTGGAAGAGTTATTCTTGACATTACATTATCTATAAAATCTGCAGTTGATTTCCCTGGTTTAATACCTGGAATAAAACCGCTATTCCTTTTCATATCATCGGCTATTTGAACAGAGTTTACTGAAATAGCCGTGTAGAAGTAGGTAAATATGATAATTAATAGAGCAAATGTGATATTGTATGTTAAAGACAATGGATTTATGAATGCAGCTACAACACCCTGCATACTTTCGTAATTAGGGAAAAACTGAGCGACAGTTGAAGGTATGAACATCAGAGCTTGAGCAAAAATGATGGGCATTACTCCAGCAGCATTTACCTTTAAAGGAATGTATTGTCTTACTCCTCCATATTGACGATTACCAACAATTCTTTTAGCATATTGAACTGGAATTCTTCTGGTACCTTGAACTAACAGAATAACCATCATAATCACTCCAAACAAGGCGGCTAGTTCAACTAAAAATATTACCAATCCACCGCCTGACTCAGTTAATTTAAAATTAAATTCTTCTTTTAAAGCAAAAGGTAAACGTGCTATGATACCAATCATGATAATCAAAGAAACACCATTGCCTATACCTTTATCCGTAATTTTCTCACCTAACCATAATACAAACATAGTACTAGCAGTTAAAACAACCACCGAAGATAACATGAAAAAGAAGTCTGATATTTCATGTGGATGAGTAATAGATATAATTGCTTGAGGATTTTCCGATTTTAAGTTAACCAAAAAACCTATCGATTGAACAGCAGTAATAATAATGGTAAGGTAACGAGTAATTTGATTGATTTTTCTTCTACCGTCTTCGCCTTCTTTTTGCATTTTTTGGAATGAAGGCACAGCTAAAGTTAATAGCTGAACTACAATTGATGCAGAAATATAAGGCATTATACCTAAAGCAAATATAGATCCACGTCCAAAAGCTCCACCAGCAAACATGTTAATCAAACCAAAGATTCCACCCGCAGCTTGGCGAGCTGATCCTTGTAACATATTGGCATCAACACCCGGAAGAGTTACATATGAGCCAAGTCTGTAAATAAATAGCATCCAAAAGGTAATAACCAATTTGTACCTTAATTCATCTATCTGATAAATATGCTTTACGGTTTCTTGAACCACCTACTGCTTCAATCGCTTTCTGAGCAGATTCTGAGAATGCATGAGCACTCACGTTTAGTGATGACTTGATTTCACCTCTTCCTAATATTTTCACTAAATCTTTTTTGCCAACCATACCATTTGAAACCAAAGTTTCCACAGTAATTGTTGTTAAACCTTTTGATTCAGCTAAAGTTTGTAATCTATCAAGATTGATTCCAATATATTCAACTCTGTTGAAAGGTTTGAAACCAAACTTAGGTACACGTCTATACAATGGCATTTGACCACCTTCAAAACCTCTTTTCGAACTGTAACCAGAACGAGATTGGGCTCCTTTATGACCTTTTGCGGCTGTTCCGCCTTTACCACTACCCTCACCACGTCCAACGCGTTTACCTTCTTTATGTGTAGAGCCTGATGCAGGCTTTAATGTATGTAACTGCATTTTTATTAAATATTTTCGATTTTTAACAAATGTGATACTTGTCTAATCATCCCCAAAATCTGAGGTGTAGCTTCTTTCTCCAAAGTTTGGTGCATTTTGGTAAAACCTAATGCCCTTACTGTTCTCTTCTGAACTTCCGTTCTATCGATGGTACTTTTTACCTGTGTTATTCTTACTATGGCCATCTGATTAGTCTCCGTTAAATACTCTTTTTAAACTTAAACCTCTTTGTTGAGCGATGGTGTAAGCATCGCGCATGTTAACTAATGCATCAATAGTTGCTTTAACCACGTTGTGTGGGTTAGACGAACCTTTAGATTTTGCTAAAACGTCTGTTACTCCAGCACTTTCTAAAACAGCACGCATCGCACCACCGGCAATTACACCTGTTCCGTGAGCAGCTGGTTTTAAGAAAACTCTTCCTCCACCGTATTTTCCTAATTGATCATGAGGTACAGTACCTTTCAAAATGGGAACTTTAAATAAATTCTTTTTCGCATCATCCACACCTTTGCTTATTGCATCTGTTACCTCATTTGCTTTTCCCAATCCGTATCCAACTACACCATTTCCATCTCCCACAACTACAAGAGCTGAAAAACTAAAAGTACGTCCACCCTTTGTTACTTTCGCAACACGATTGATGGATACTACTCTTTCTTTGAGTTCTATATCGCTTGATTTTACTGTTTTTGCGTTTGCTGTTGACATATCTTTTTTGTTTGTCGTTATGATTTACATGTTATGTAAAACATATAATTTATTAAAATTTTAACCCTCCTTCGCGAGCACCATCGGCTAAACTTTTGATTCTACCGTGGTACAAATATCCACCCCTATCAAATACCACTTCAGTAATACCAGCCGTAATTGCTTTTTCAGCTATTGTTTTACCAACGATAGTTGAAGCTTCTACTTTAGTAACTTTATCTTTTAATGTTGCTGAAGATGCTGAAACAATAGTTGTTCCATTTGAATCGTCAATAACCTGAGCATATATTGCCTTATTGCTGCGAAATACAGACAAACGTGGTTTAGTAGCTGTTCCTGATATTTTGCTACGTATTTTTTTACGAAGTTTTGCTCTACGAGCTTCTTTTCTAACTGCCATGTTTCTAATTTCTCCTTATTTAGATGCTGTTTTACCTGCTTTTCTTCTAAGAGCTTCGCCAACAAACTTGATACCTTTACCTTTATATGGCTCTGGAGCACGTAATGCGCGAATTTTTGCAGCAACTTGTCCTATTAATTGTTTATCTGCGCTTTCTAAGGTAATGATTGGATTTTTACCTTTTTCTTGCTCAGTTTTAACTGTAATTTCTTTAGGTACTTCAAAGTAAATATGATGTGAGTATCCAAGAATTAAGTCTAATACATTTCCTTCATTTGCAGCTTTATAACCCACACCAACTAATTCTTGGCGTTTGGTGTAACCGGTTGTAACACCAGTAACCATGTTATTTATTAAAGCTCTATATAAACCATGCATTGCTTTGTGACGTTTTTGTTCAGTAGGACGAGTGATGATAATGTTTCCATCTTCGATTGCTACTTTAATATCTGCGTCTACAGCTTGATGTAATTCGCCTTTAGGGCCTTTTACTGTAACTAAATTAGCACTGCTAACTTTAAGTTCAACGCCTGCTGGTAATTTTATGGGTGCTTTTCCTATACGTGACATTTTCTAATCTCTCCTAAATATTAATAAACGTAACATAAAACTTCGCCACCTACATTTAATTTGCGTGCTTCTTTGTCAGTCATTACACCTTTAGATGTAGTAATAACAGCAATTCCCAAGCCGTTGATAACACGTGGCATTGTTTCAACACCTGTATATCTTCTTAAACCTGGACGACTAATCCTGTCTAATTTTTTAATAGCTGGAGTTTTAGTTACTGGATGGTACTTTAAAGCGATTTTTATTGTGCCCTGGTGATTTACTACATCTTCGAATTTGTAGTTTAAGATGTAACCTTTTTCAAACAAAACTCTTGTGATTTCTTTCTTAAGTTTTGATGCAGGAATTTCAACGATGCGGTGGTTTGCTTTGATAGCATTACGCAGCCTTGTTAGATAATCTGATACTGGATCTGTCATTTTATTAATTTTATACTTATCAGTAGTTAGCCAAGAGAACTCTTTCTGATTAAGTTGTTAATACTTTTTTATTTTTTAAGGGCTGCGAATATAATAATATTCGTGTTACCCACAAATTGTTTTTTTTATTCTTACCAAGATGACTTGGTCACACCTGGTATTTTACCCATTGAAGCTAGTTCACGGAACTGGTTACGGCAGATTCCAAAATCGCTCATATAACCTTTAGGTCTACCTGTTAGCTTACAACGGTTTTTCAAACGAACCGGAGATGCATTACGCGGTAATTTCTGTAATCCGATAGCATCACCTGCTTTTTTTAGAGCTTCGCGCTTTGCTGCATATTTAGCAGCAAGTTTTTCTCTCTTTAATTGACGCGCTTTTACTGATTCTTTTGCCATTTATATTGTTCTCAGTTAATTATTTCTTAAAAGGTAATCCAAATTCTTTAAGTAGTGCATGACACTCTTCATCTGTTTTAGCTGAAGTTACAAAAGTAATATCCATACCATTGATACGGCTTACTTTATCAATTACCATTTCAGGGAAAATGATTTGCTCAGTAACACCCATGGTATAATTACCACGTCCATCAAATCCTTTGGTATTTAACCCTTGGAAATCACGTACACGAGGTAATGCAACTGAAATCAATCTATCTAAAAATTCATACATTTTGTCGCCACGTAAAGTTACGCGTGCACCAATTGGTAAATTTTCTCTTAATTTAAAATTAGAGATTGCTTTACGAGATTTCGTGCTCACAGCTTTTTGTCCTGTGATTGTCGTTAACTCATTTACAGCTACATCTGCAATTTTTTTGTCGGCCACAGCTGCGCCAACACCTTGATTAATACATATTTTTTCAATCTTAGGTATTTGCATAACACTCTTATAAGCAAACTTCTCTTGAAGTGCCGGTAAAACTGCCGTTTTATATGTATCTTTTAATCTTGGTTTGTAAGTACTCATAATTCTTAGTCAATAAATTCGCCTGTTTTCTTTGAATATCTAGCCAATTTTCCATTGTCAGCAACTTTGCGTCCAATACGTGTGGCATTTCCTGCTTTGTCTACTACTTTTAAGTTTGAGATATGAACAGGGGCTTCTTTCTTAATAATTCCACCTTGCTGGTTTTGTGCATTAGGTTTTGTGTGGCGGCTAACAATGTTAACGCCTTCGACTAAAGCTCTACCGTCAGCTTTTAAAACTTCAACAATACGGCCTTTTTTGCCTTTATCATCACCAGCTAACACTAATACCATGTCGCCTTTTTTAATGTGAAGTTTTTGTTGTTGGTTAATTTTTCTTTCCATAACTTATAATACCTCTGGTGCTAATGATACAATTTTCATAAATTGCTTTTCTCTTAATTCACGAGCAACAGGGCCAAATATACGCGTTGCACGAGGCTCATCTTGAGCATTTAATAATACACATGCGTTTTCATCAAAACGAATGTATGATCCATCTTGTCTGCGAACTTCTTTTTTAGTTCTAACGATTACAGCTTTAGATACTGAACCTTTTTTTACAGTGCCTGATGGAGCTGCAGATTTCACAGTAACTACTATTTTATCGCCAACAGAAGCGTATCTTCTGCCTGTTCCACCAAGTACACGGATACATAATACCTCGCGTGCTCCACTATTATCGGCTACTTTTAATCTTGATTCCTGTTGTATCATTTCTTTTACTTAGCTTTTTCTACAATTTCGATTAATCTCCAACGCTTATCTTTACTCAAAGGACGTGTTTCCATTACCTTAACGATATCGTTGATATTGCACTCATTTTTTTCATCATGAGCTTTAAACTTAGAAGTCATTTTAATAAACTTCCCGTATTTAGGATGCATCACTTTACGTTCCACTGATACAACAATGGTTTTCTGCATTTTATTGCTAACCACTTTTCCTAATATCACCTTACGTGAGTTTCTTTCAATTGCTTGTGTTTCCATTTTCAATTTATATTACTGAACGTTAACCAATTCTCTTCTGCGTTTTTCAGTAAGCAAGCGAGCAATAAGCCTTCTATTATCTTTAATTTGTTTTGGATTGTCAAGTGGAGACACGGCATGTCCCAACTTAGTTTTGGTTAAACCAAGTCTTTCTTCTTTAATTCTTCCGGTTAATTCCTTATCCGACAATTCTAATATTTCTGCGTTTGTCATAATTATTCTGCGTAATCAGGTCTAACAACAAATTTTGTAATTACTGGTAACTTTTGAGAAGCTAATCTCATTGCTTCTTGAGCAGTTGCTTGTGGCACTCCATCAGCTTCGAAGATGATGGTGCCAGGCTTGCAAACTGCAACCCAAAATTCAGGTGCTCCTTTACCCTTACCCATACGTACCTCTGCAGGTTTACGGGTCATTGGCTTATCTGGGAACACGCGAATCCATACTTGACCTTCACGTTTCATGAAACGATTTAAAGCTACACGCGCTGCTTCTAATTGTTTTGATGTAAGGAAACATGTATCCAAGGCTTTCAATCCAAATGAACCGAACTCTACCGAGAACCCACGAGAGGCATTACCTTTAACTCTTCCTTTTTGTTGTTTCCTAAACTTTGTTTTTTTTGGCTGTAACATTTTTACAGGTTATAAATTTTTATTTACTAAAAACTATTTTCTTCTTCTATCTCCACCACCAGCATTTCCACCACCACGTTTTCTATCTCCACCTCTATCGCCTCTATCATTCCTTCTATCGCCACTTGGTCTTGATGATGGTCTTCCGCCTCTATCTCCAGGTTTACTATCGTTTGTCATTCCGAAATTAGGTGATAAATCAGGTTTACCATATACTTCACCACGGCAGATCCAAACTTTAATTCCTATTTTACCATATACAGTTAATGCTTCTGCGATTGTATAATCGATATCTGCTCTAATGGTATGTAATGGTGTTCTTCCTTCTTTGTATGTTTCAGAACGTGCCATCTCAGCTCCATTCAAACGACCACTGATCATCACTTTAATACCTTCAGCACCCATTTTCATTGAGTTAGATATAGCTGCTTTTGTAGCTCTTTTGTATGATACACGAGCTTCAATTTGATTAGCGATTGACTCACCAACCAAAACTGCATCTAATTCTGGTCTCTTAATTTCAAAGATATTAATAGCAACATCTTTGTTTGTTAGCTTCTTAATTTCTTCTTTTATTTTATCAACTTCGCTTCCAGCTTTACCAATAACGATACCAGGACGTGATGTGTGAATGGTAATAATGATACGCTTGATTGTACGTTCGATAACTATTTTAGCGATACCACCTTTTTGAATACGAGTTCGTAAATATTTACGGATTTTCTCATCTTCAATCAGTTTTTCTGAAAAGTTTTTACCACCATACCAATTAGATTCCCATCCACGAATGACACCTAAACGGAATGCTATAGGATTAATCTTTTGTCCCATTTATTTATGCGTTTTCATTATTAGTTACAACTTTATTTTCTTTTACAGCCGCA
The DNA here is from genome assembly GCA_010027395.1 of Bacteroidota bacterium. Taxonomy (GTDB): domain Bacteria; phylum Bacteroidota; class Bacteroidia; order UKL13-3; family UKL13-3; genus RGVD01. The sequence goes on along the minus strand of RGVD01000013.1, from coordinate 7,541 downwards.
GTATCAACCACCAATGTTACATGGTTTGAACGCTTACGAATACGGTGAGCACGTCCTTGGGGAGCTGGCAATATTCTTTTCATCATAGGGCCACCATCAACAAATATTGTTTTAATGATAAGTCCGCTTTCTTCATAACGTTGACCTTCGTTTTTTTGCTCCCAATTGGCTATTGCACTACGCAATAACTTTTCAAGTCTGATTGCATAATCAATCTTAGCATTAAAGCGTAAAATATTATATGCTTCTTCAACCTTTTTACCGCGGATCAAATCAGCTAAAAGCCTCATTTTACGTGGCGAAGTAGGACAATTATTTAATTTAGCAACTGCTTCCATCTATATTAATCTTTCTTTACTGGGTGTGTTTTAAATGTACGAGTAGGAGCAAACTCACCTAACTTGTGCCCTACCATATTTTCGGTTACATAAACAGGAATAAATTTATTTCCATTATGAACTGCAAATGTATGACCTACGAAATCAGGAGTTATCATCGACCTGCGACTCCAAGTTTTGATTACTGATTTCTTTTTTCCATCACTCATTGCTAAAACTTTCTTATCAAGTTTGTAGTCAACAAATGGTCCTTTTTTTAACGAACGAGCCATATTATATTATTACTTCTTACGTTTTTCGATGATGAACTTATTTGAATATTTCTTTGGAGTACGTGTTTTGTACCCTTTAGATTTGATACCGTTACGTGAACGTGGATGTCCTCCTGAAGCTCTACCTTCACCACCACCCATCGGGTGATCTACTGGATTCATTGCTACAGGACGTGTACGTGGTCTACGACCTCTCCATCTATTTGCACCTGCTTTACCTTTACGCTCTAAACTATGGTCAGGATTTGACACTTGACCTACTGAAGCGGGCGCTTCTTACTAATTTTCCACCATGACCAGGTTGTAATTCAATATTGTAAATTAAAGTACCTAGAGGTATTTCGCTTAGAGGTAGTGCATTTCCAACATCTGGTGAAACACCTTTACCATTGGCAATTGTCTGACCTACTTCAATACCAGCTGGAGCTATAATGTATCTCTTTTCTCCATCAGCGTATTGTATTAATGCAATACGAGCTGAACGATTTGGATCATATTCAACTCCAACTACGATACCATCAACACCTGTTTTATCGCGTCTGAAATCAATAATACGGTAACGCTTTTTGTGACCACCACCGATATATCGAATGGTCATTTTACCTGTATTATTTCTACCACCACTTTTCTTGATGGGAGCTAACAAACTTTTTTCAGGAGTAGATTTGGTTATCTCCTCAAAAGTATTTGCTGATTTGAAACGAGTTCCTGGTGTTACAGGATTATATTTTCTAATGCCCATTTTCTAATTATACGTTTTGGAAGAAGTCAATTTTTTGTCCTTCTTTAAGTGTAACAATTGCTTTTTTGTATGAAGGTCTTCTTCCTGGGAAAATACCTTTTTTAGTTGATCTAGATTTAGCTTTTCCAGCGTATACCATCGTATTGATGGATGTAACTTCTACATCATACATTTTTTCGATTGCCTTTTGTATTTCAGGTTTTGTAGATTTTTTTTCTACTACAAAGGAATACTTATTTAGCTTTTCGCTAATGGCCGAAAACTTTTCTGTTACTAGTGGTCTTTTAAGTATACTCATTATTATGCCTGATTAAAAAGGTTTTCAAATGCTTTAACTGAATCTTCAACTATGATTACTTTGTTTGCATTTAAAATTTCGTAAGTATTTACGTCTTTAGCTGCTACAACTTTAGTCTTAGGTAGGTTTCTACCAGACATGTAAACATTGTTGTTGTAATCCGGAACAATCATTAAGGTTTTCATGTTTGATAACTTAAGATTAGTCAAGATATTTATAAACTCTTTCGTTTTAGGAGTTTCGATATTGAAATTCTCTAATACTGTAATATTATTTTCTTTTGCCTTGTAACTCAAAGCTGATTTACGAGCCAATTGCTTTAATTTCTTGTTCAACTTGAACCTATAATCGCGAACACGTGGTCCATGAATACGAGCACCACCCACAAATGTACCAGACTTGATACTACCTTTACGAGATCCACCCGTACCTTTTTGACGGTGAAGTTTCTTGGTAGAACCACTTAGCTCACTTTTATCCTTCGACTTGTGATTTCCTTGACGTTGATTAGCAAGAAATTGCTTAACATCAAGATAAATAGCATGGTCGTTTGGCTCTAAACCGAAGATAGTATCATTTAAACTAATCTTTCTTCCGGTTTCAGTTCCGCTTATATTTAATACCGATAATTCCATTTTATTTCTCTAATAATATAAATGAACCTTTTGCACCAGGAATCGAACCTTTAACAACTATAAGGTTTTGTTCCTTCATTACTTTTAATACTTCTAAGTTGGTTTTTTTCACACGAGTACCACCCATACGACCAGCCATACGCATTCCTTTTAGAACCTTTGAAGGATCTGATGATGCACCGATTGATCCAGGAGCACGTTGTCTATCGTGCTGACCATGTGAGCCCATACCCACACCGCCAAAACCATGACGCTTTACTACACCCTGAAAACCTTTTCCTTTTGAAGTTCCAACCACATCCACATACTCTCCTTCTGAGAAAAGATCTGCTGATATAATTTCGCCCACTTTCATTTCATTTTCAAAACCTTTAAACTCTACTAATTTTCTTTTAGGAGTTGTATTGGCATTTTTGAAAATACCTTTAAGTGCCGAAGTAGTATTTTTTTCTTTGGCTTCGCCATAAGCTATCTGAACAGCAGCGTAACCATCTTTACCGACAGTTTTAACCTGTGTTACTACACATGGTCCCGCCTCAACAACAGTACAAGCGATTTGCTTACCTTCATTGTTGAAGATGCTGGTCATACCTATTTTTTTACCTATTAATCCTGACATTTTCTTTGTCTAAATTTCGTTTAACACTATCAAACTTTTATTTCTACGTCTACTCCACTTGGTAGTTCTAGTTTCATTAATGCATCTACAGTCTTTGCTGTGCTGCTATAAATGTCCAAAATTCTTTTGTATGAACATAATTGAAACTGCTCTCTTGCTTTTTTATTTACATGGGGCGAGCGTAGCACTGTGTAAATTTTCTTTTGTGTAGGTAGTGGAATTGGACCACTTACAACTGCACCTGTGCTTTTAACAGTTCTCAAAATCTTTTCGGCTGACTTGTCAACCAAATTATGATCGAAACTTTTAAGCTTTATTCTTATTTTTTGACTCACAATTATATAATTTAAGCTTTTGCTGATTTGCCGTTAACTTTTGCTAAAACCTCTTCTTGAACATTTTTAGGAGCTTCAGAGTAATGGTCAAATTCCATTGTTGATGTTGCTCTTCCTGATGATAATGTTCTTAATTGAGTTACATAGCCAAACATTTCTGCTAAAGGAACTTGTGCTTTGATAACCTGTGCACCTGCACGTGTATCCATTCCTTGTAACTGACCTCTACGTTTATTTAAATCTCCGATTACATCACCCATGTTTTCTTCTGGAGTGATAACCTCTATTTTCATAATAGGCTCTAGTAATACCGGACTTGCTTTACGAGATGCTTCTTTAAACCCAATTTTAGCAGCCAATTCAAATGATAATGCATCCGAATCCACAGCATGGTAAGAACCATCAAATAATCTAACTTTTAAGCTTTCAACTGCATAACCTGCCAACACACCATTCTTCATTGCTTGTTCGAAACCTTTTTGAACGTTTGGAACATATTCTTTAGGGATTGAACCACCAACGATTTCGTTGATAAACTCAAGACCTTTTTTAGATTGGTCGCCTGGGATTATTTCAAATTGAATATCTGCAAACTTACCTCTACCACCTGATTGCTTTTTGTATACCTCGCGGTGAGTAACTGGCACTTGAATGGTTTCTTTGTATGAAACTTGAGGAGCTCCTTGGTTACATTCAACTTTAAACTCTCTCTTCAAACGATCTAAGATAATCTCTAAGTGTAATTCACCCATTCCTGAAATAACAGTTTGACCTGTTTCTTCATCTGTGTGAACTCTAAATGTAGGATCTTCTTCAGCTAATTTAGCTAAGGACATACCTAATCTATCAGAATCTGCTTGGGTTTTAGGCTCAACAGCCAAACCGATTACAGGCTCAGGGAAATTCATTGCTTCCAACACGATTGGGTGTTTTTCATCGCAAAGAGTATCTCCAGTTTTTATATCCTTAAATCCTACTGCCGCTCCGATATCTCCTGCTTCTAAACATTCGATTGGATTTTGCTTGTTAGCATGCATTTGGAAAATACGAGAAATACGTTCTTTGTTTCCGCTTCTTGTGTTTAATACATACGAACCTGCATCTAATTTTCCAGAGTAAGCACGCATGAAAGCCAAACGTCCTACAAATGGATCAGTTGCAATTTTAAAAGCTAAAGCTGCAAAAGGTTCTTTAACGGATGGTTGACGACTAACCTCTAATCCAGTATCAGGATTTGTACCTGTGATACTTTCTTTATCCATTGGGCTAGGTAACAATTCCATTACTAAATCAAGCATGGTTTGAACACCTTTGTTTTTGAATGAAGAACCGCACAACATTGGAACGATTTTCATATCGATAACAGCCTTACGAAGTGCATCCAATATTTCGCGTTCGGTGATTGATGTTGGATCTTCGAAGAATTTCTCCATCAATTTGTCATCATATTCCGAAACTGCTTCTAATAATTTTTCTCTCCACTCTAAAGCTTCTTCCATCATGTCCGCAGGGATATCGATTGTTTCATAAGTCATGCCTTTGTCATGCTCATTCCAAATCATTCCACGGAAATTAATCAAATCAACCACACCTTTAAATCCATCTTCAGCACCAATTGGTAATTGTAAAGGAACTGCGTGGCTACCTAACATTTCTTTCACTTGTTTTACCACGTTTAAGAAATCGGCACCAGAACGGTCCATTTTATTAACAAAACCTAAACGAGCTACGTTGTAATTGTTAGCTAAACGCCAGTTTGTTTCTGATTGTGGCTCTACACCATCAACCGCTGAGAACAAAAATACTAAACCATCTAATACACGAAGTGAACGATTTACCTCTACAGTAAAATCAACGTGACCAGGGGTATCAATAATATTTATATGGTAACTTTTACCTCTATATTTCCAAGGCACAGTAGTAGCTGCAGAAGTAATTGTTATACCTCTTTCAGCCTCTTGTACCATCCAATCCATGGTTGAAGCTCCATCATGTACTTCACCTATTTTGTGGTTTACACCTGAATAGTAAAGTATGCGCTCAGTGGTAGTTGTTTTACCAGCATCGATGTGGGCTGCAATTCCTATGTTTCTTGTATATTGTAAGTCGCGTGACATTATTTTATTTGATTGGATTTTTTATTTATGATAATTTAAAGTGAGAGAATGCTTTGTTAGCATCTGCCATTTTATGTGTATCTTCTCTTTTCTTAACCGAAGCACCTTCGTTTTTAGAAGCTGCAATAATTTCTGCTGCCAATTTATCTGACATAGATTTTTCACTACGCTTGCGGCTATAGCTAATCATCCATTTCATACCTACTACTACTTTACGTTCAGCAGGAACTTCAATTGGAATTTGGAAAGTGGCACCACCTACTCTACGAGCTTTCACCTCTACAGATGGCATTACATTGTTCAGTGCTTTTTTCCAAACATCCAAACCACGCTCTTGTGTTTTGGCTTCAACTTTATCTAAGGCATCATAAAAAATACCGAATGAAGTATTTTTCTTTCCGCTCCACATCATATTATTAACAAATCTCGTTACCAAAATATCATTGAATTTTGGATCTGGTGTTAATATGCGTTTTTTTGGTTTTGACTTTCTCATTTATATTGAAATTCTTTTTAGAATAACATTAAATTATTTCTTTTTACCTTTTGCTTTTGGATCAACAACTGCTGCACCTGGTTTAGGCTTCTTGGTACCGTATTTAGATCTTCTTTGATTACGACCTGCAACACCTGCAGTATCTAATGCACCACGAACGATGTGGTAACGTACACCGGGTAAATCCTTTACACGACCACCACGTACTAATACGATAGAGTGCTCTTGTAAGTTATGACCTTCACCTGGAATGTAAGCATTGATCTCGTTTCCGTTTGTTAATCTAACACGGGCTACTTTACGCATAGCCGAGTTAGGTTTTTTAGGCGTTGTAGTGTACACACGGGTACAAACACCTCTGCGTTGAGGGCAAGAATCTAAGGCAGGAGATTTACTCTTGAATACGATGTCTGTGCGACCTTTTCTTACTAATTGCTGTATAGTTGGCATATTATATGAACTAACTAAAAAATTTTTAGGGACGGCAAAAGTAGATGTATAACATTAGCAATGCAAGTGCTTGACAAAAAATATTTTAAATATTTCTAAAAAATATTAATTGCTGAGCGGGTTAGTGCTAATTGGTTAACCATCAGTCAAATTACCAGTCGATTTTCCTTTTTAAAGGGCTGCGAATATACGCCCCTTTTTATAATATGCAAGCAATTGATAAAAAATTTCAATAAATAATTGTCGCAATAGTTTTGAATAAGAGAGCCCTACAAAAAAAATTATTTTATATTTGATAGCAATATTACACTATAATGGATTGGAAAGCAGAGCCTATTACACACAGAGGCGAAAAAAGAATTGCCGTATATTTTGAGAAAAATGCGGAATGGATAGCACGGATAAAAAAACTAGGTGACGCAAAATGGAGCGCTACCCTGAAGGCTTGGCATTTGCCTGATAATGATGAAAACAGAAAGCGATTTAAAATTGAACTGCCAATTGTTATTAGTGATATAAACCTGCAAAAAATTGAACAGTTTAGACGATGGCTAAGTTCCAAAAGATACAGCCCTAATACCATAAAAACATACACAGAAGCATTAGGTACTTTTCTAAAATATTATCATCAAAAAGCAATTGACCAAATAAGCAATGAAGACTTGATTGCATTTAACAACGATTTTATTTTGAAAAACAATTTATCGGCATCTTATCAAAACCAAGTGGTAAATGCTATCAAAATATTTTTCAAAGAAATGCAAGGGGCAAAACTGAATATAGACCTGGTGCACCGACCCAAAAAACCTCATACCTTGCCAAAAGTGCTGGCTGAACAGGAAATTGCAGATATTCTAAATGCGCTAGATAATATAAAGCACAAGTGTATGCTGAGTTTGATTTATAGTGCCGGATTGAGGAGAAGTGAATTACTTAATTTAAAAATTAAAGATATTGACAGCAAGCGCATGCTTATAAAAATTAATGCAGCAAAAGGAATGAAAGACAGAATAGCCCCGCTTAGTGAAACTGTTTTGAATTTACTAAGAATATATTATACCAAATACACGCCAAAAGAATATTTGTTTGAAGGACAGAAAGGAGAGCAATATAATGAAAGAAGTTTGGCCTTGGTATTAAAGAAAGGTGCTCATTTGGCTGGGATACAAAAAAATATTAATTTGCACATGCTAAGGCATAGCTATGCAACCCATTTGTTAGAAAATGGTACAGATTTGA
>RGVD01000120.1 GCA_010027395.1 Bacteroidota bacterium | reverse complement strand
GAATGCTATCCAAACGGGTAAAAGTCAACATAATATCTTCTTCCCCTGACTCAGGCTTTATCAGAATGTGCCTTGAGTTGTATTCATTTCCCTTTTTCTCCAGAAGTTGAATCAGGTGGTATCCAAAAGGGGATTCAACAATTTCACTAATTCCTTTAGGTTCCAGTTTTAAGGCAGCTGCTTCATATTCAGGCACCATTGCTCCCTTTCCCCAAAAACCAAGATTTCCTCCATCTTTTGCTGAACCCGGGTCTTCTGAATAGGCTTTGGCCAGAAATTCGAAGTCCACACCTCCTTCTACAATTTGTTTTTTAATGTCTTCCAGCTTTTTTCTGGCTTCTATTTTCCGGGATTTTCCAACTTTTCCCAAAATGACTATTTGTCCAACTTCCACCTGACGTTCCAAGATTATTTATTGTTGAAGGTAGAAAACCACCATCAGATAATGTTGAATTATTTGATCCATCAATATTTTTACCATCAAACCACACTTTTAAACTTGATGCATTTGGTGGAACATTTGACGGTGGTACTTGTCTATAAAAATACATTATTTCTTGCCTTCTTTTTTAGCTTTTTTCTTTTCTGCTTTTTCTTTTGTTGTCAATTTTTGTTTATTATTCTTATTACTTTTTTCTTGGCCTTTACCCATATATAAACTCCTTATATTTTGCTATCCATAGCTAATTCTATTAATCTTTCATAACCACGAACATTTTCCGGATTATTTATCATATAGCGATATGAAAACTCACGTGATTTTTTAAGATATTCGTCATTCACGTATTCATTATCATCAAAATTTTCAGCAACATAAGCTAAATGCTCTACGGCTTTTGGAACATCATTTTCATGATAATACCAACCAAGTTCTTTCATAAATGGACTGTTGTGGATGACTGGATAGCCTAACCATGAAGCATCTAAATAAACATAATTTAATTCACATTGATTTTGGTGACTTAAAACAATGTCTGTATGCTTTTGTAAGGTCCAGGTCATTGGGTATCTTGCTTCAAAGAACATTTTTTTAGCAAGATAGCTATCAAGTTCTTTTACGAATGTTACCATATCTGGTTTTGTTTTTATCTTTTCTCCACAAAAACAACAATTCTGCTGTTATAATAGGAACCAAGCTGGTCTTAACCATATTGATGTTTGGTTCCATTGTTGAGATGCGTTTTTGTTTTAAACCAGATGGTTTATATTTTCCTGGAAAGTCTTTTGGATTTGAAGCATTTAATAATCTGGCGTGTTCTTCAATAAATCTTGGATCCCAAATGTATGGGCCAATATAAGTTGGACAACCATATTGTGCTTCAAACAGGTATCTATCTCTATCAAAGAAATGAGGAGATAGCCAAACAGCACTAACTGTTCCGGAATTTTTTAAATAGATATTTCTTGCTTCTTCGTTTGGTTTAAATAAAACAGTTTCATTAAATACTGATAATTCAGCACCCATGATCTGTTTAACAATTTTTTTACCTAGCTTCTTGAATTCACGATATCTATCGCGGTGCATTGAACCTTGACCAACAACAATTAAATCACATTTTTCTTTTGCATCTTCTAAACTTATTATATGTTTTGCATATTGTTTCCATGGACCGTCAGTATCTTCTTTTATTTCTACATTTGCAGCAGTGTTGATTATATACGCTGATTCAACGTTACGACACTTTTCATAAACATCTCTCAAAGTGATGACGTTTTGACGAATACCATTTGTAAAAAGAGAATCTGCTGGCTTATCAATTAAAACAGTTATACCGATATTGATTTTTCTTTGAAATTTCATAAATACCTACCAGCGATAATTAGTTTTTAAAATACAATTCAGCTTCTGCTTGTCTGCGAGTTGTTAGTCCTTTTAATACCTTTCCAGCAGCTTTATTCCATTTTAAAAACTCGTTCTTGATTAGTGGGTCACTTGGATTGGTATTCACCAGTTTAAGTAAGGTAGAGGATTTTAAAGAGCCTACACCAACATTATAAGCAAAACATACAAGAGCATCAAACTGATATTGTGTTATATCGTCTCTTGCGTATGAATCAACGTGTTTTTCAAATGTCTTTAATACACTCTGAAGAAGTTGAGTTGCTCTTTCTTCTGTAATTGGTGGATCATCTAATTTTACTTTTGTTCCATCTTCATAAAATGTTGCACCATAACCAATTGTTGGAACATTTGCAGGACAAAGATATGGTTGAGCACAGAAGCCTTCAAACTTCTTTATAAGTTCTAATGCTTCTTTTGAAACTTTTGTTATTTTCTCTGCCATATTTAAAATCTCCAATGAATCGTTTTTTATAAATATCGTTAAAAACAGTAATAATATTAACTTTTTCAAAAAAAGAAACCTACCTGTAAAGGTAGGTTTATATGATACAGGCAAATTTGTTAATCAATCTTTAATACTTGTTTTCTATTACCCTGTGAATTCCAAGAAACATGAACCCAGCCACTATCAGGAGTGCCTTCTTTGTAAAATTCTAGAATCAATTGGTCAAATTCCATATTGTCTTTAATCCAGCAAAACAAAATTTTATTATCCATTCCAGCAATTTCAATATCTGCTGCTTGACCTGTCATATGTTGGCTATTTTTTGCACCACCAATGGCTTTATTTAAAGCTGGACCACGATAGCCACTATTGATGCTTAATGGTCTTCCAAAATGGATTCTTATTTTTTCCAGTACATTTTCACAAAGAGCTTTTAAGTTTTCTACAACTTCTGGTGGCGCTGTATTATCAATATTTTTTCGCGAACCAGTTTGTGATTTAGTCATCTCTTCTAGAGAAAAATGTTGAGTTAATTTCATAATTACTTCTTTTTACTTATTACATCAATTAGAAAAACCATACAAATTCCAATAAACCATATTGGTAAGCTGATTACTAGACTTGATAATAAGATATGTGTATATAAAACTTCTATCACATATATAAATATATATTAATCCCAAAATCTGTCAAGAGTTTCTAAAATACCGATAAAATCGTGAAACGGATCTCCGCTACGAAAAGCGCCAATTTGGTCCGGATAATTACCATAACGGCAAAAACCCTTATCTTGGTGTTCTTTCATCTCTTTCAGTTGTTTTGCAGCGCCTTCTGTAATATAGTTAGAAGAAATATATTGAGAATACTTAAAAGTTCCATCTTCAAGTTTCTGAATACTATCGCCGCCAATACAATCTAAGGTTTTGCAATAACCAAGGTCATATGGACTTTCGGTTTTAAATTTAACAGTTGAGAATTCTGTACCTGGAATGTCTTCAAAGTACATATCGTCTGCTGGTAAGTTGTTATAATGATCCTCGTATTTTTGACGATCAATCATAGCAACTGCTTTAAAATACTTATCAAGAAAACCAAAATTGAAATCTTTTCCATGCTCACCAGAATGTGAGAAAATTACTTCAATAAGGAAGTAATCGTTATTCTTCTTTTTATTCTTCTTAATATCAAGAATTTTGAACATCAATATTCCTCAACTTCTCCAAAAGTTTTCAAAATAGCAAATTCTTTAATAAAGTCAGGTCCAGCATCTAAACTAACATAGTTATCACCCTGCATACCCTGTTCGCTGTAATCAACAGCTTTTGCAGCTTTTTTAGAAAAACCATTCTTGATTAAATTTTGACGAAATTCCTTGATCCAACCCTTATCGGTATAGATAAGGCCATGCTTATAAGTGTCCCAAGTTTTAATTGAGAAAAATGCACGCAGTTCACCCCTATAAACTTCTTTCTTTTCCGGATGCCTTGATAGGTAATGAAGTTGCAATTCTTTGACATCTACTGATGCTTTGTGATTTGACCAAAGGCCAACACCATTTGTATTTGCAGTAATATTAATTTTAAGTTTGTTGTTCATTTAAATTTCCTTGTTTTTCTTGCTTCTTCACAATTATCACAAAGAGTCATTATCCAACCGCCACCTCTTTGTTTACCCGGCATACCACATTCTTCACAAGTTATAGCACTCATACTTACGGCCATAGAAATAATGCCATGACAATATTCGTCTCCACCAGTAATATATGCTCTTAGAGTACCAAATTTTTCTTTAATTTGTGTAAATTCAACTTGTGGTGCAACTTCACGAAATGGTTGACGAAAAGGTTTATTTTCAATATCTCTTTTTACATATTCTTCAATAACTTCGTCTTTATGACCAAATTTCTTGTAACGAAAACGTAGATTTCTATCATTTCCATTAATGGCTTGTCTTAGAACACGATTATATTCTTTTGCATAAAAAGCAGAACTGCGACTTTGATCAATGTGACCTTGAATAAGGCTACACATTCTGTCAACAATATCAAACCAACCAGAACCACATTCCAATCCAAAACACATGGCTGTCTGTGTCATGGGAAGTTTGCGTTGTTTAAACAGTTTTGGATACTTATTATAAAGTTGTTCTTCAAGTTCTTGCTTCATGATTCCTTTTCCTCTACTTCAAGATGAAGTAATTTTCCTTTTGAAAAAAAGGCTACAAATTCAATCCAGATATCTTCATCAAGATCCCATTCATAGAATCTTACTTCACCGGTATGATTAAGTTTTTGTGGTTCATTACCAATATTTCTCAATGAACCAACCCAACTAAATCTATCCCATTCTGGTTTACCATAATATGGTCGTTCTTCTTCTGGACAAACTTCCCAATTAAATGAATGATGAACTAACTCGCCATCTTTTGTAATGACATATTTGTCAAGACAATTCAGCAAACTTTTGGTTTGAAATATACTATTCTGATACTTTTTATATTTCTCAGGAAGAATATATTCGCAAGTTAGTTCATCATACATTCCCATATATCAATCCTTTAGAAGTCCAATAACAAAATTTTCTTTACAAGTCAAGAAGGTGCTATCTCCAACTTTGGTTTCCTCAACCATGTTTCCTTCAACAACAACAAGTGCTCCAATGTGGACGGATACTGTGCAATCATCAGAGCGATCAACAACTCGGTAAACATTATTATCTGGCCTCATTGCCTTCTTTGAAACTAAAACGAATTCAGTATTGGCTTCTTCTTTTTCTTGCTTTACTAAATCTAAAACAAGACGCTTATTTCTTGCTTCAAGCTTCATTTCATACTCCTACTTTGAGTTTTGTCTTGATGACGTTAATAAACTCTTCAAAATCTTCAAGTTCTTCACCCTTCTGGGCCATACGATAAGCACGAAGAAGCTTGCTCTGATCTTCGCGGGTGAGAAAACTATTTTCAGCATAGTGTTTCTTTAGGGCAAGCTTATGTTCGCGATATGGCTCAATAGCCTGCTCAATTGTATTGAGTGCTTTCAAATAATTAACAATATGTTCTTCACGGGTAAGCTTTTTATCTTGCTGTTCCAAACTCTTTAGATCCGTCATTTTATCTCCTAAAGGAAAGCGCCCCATGATCGGGACGCTTCCAAGTCTAACAGGTTTTCAGCCGGCGTCAAGTGCCATTCAAGCAGGCATGTTTTTCAACCTTTTTAATATTATATTCCGTTACTAACTTACACATTTGTATAAAATATTCTTCATCAAACTTGTTTTTCATTATATTTAAATCTTTTAAAATCCACTGGATATTTTCTTTACAATATGCTTTTTTACTGTCAATTCTATCAATAGAGGCTTTTTCTATAGTCATAGATGTTCCGGTTAAAGCACAAATTCCTTTTTGTTCTTTCCATTTATTATCACAATCTTCAATTGTAATTTTAAAATCAATATTTCTCAATCTTGCGCCTGTTTTTATGTGTGTAAAATAGCTTGAACTAATTTCTCCAAAACCCTTCCAATTAGAATTTTTATCTTTATCAGTATTCTTCATAGAACACTTAAAACATTTTTTAGTTATTCCATTTTCTAATTGGTAACAATCAACTAACTTTTCTTGCTCGCATAAAATACAAACACAGAGATATTTTAATCTATGTCTGTCTTTTGTATTTGAACTTGGAGTTTGAACTCTTTTACAAATATTATCTAATAATTTCCAATTTCCAAATAAATGTCCTATTTCATATTTTTTATCATATCTTGAAAATTTACCCATTTTAGTACCCCTAATTTAAATAGTCTCCTATCTTCAAAAGGCGGTACTAAAATGGATAAACGTTATTTGAGGATTTTATCTGATTTCACAAGCTCCATTGCTACAAGCAACCTCGCCAGACAAATTGGTATAATCCTGATCTTCTCTTACCATATCTATATCAACATCTACTAATTGATCCATTCTTTGTTTATATTCAGCTTCACCTATATCCTGGAATGGGGCCTGATGATAAGTGTGGTTAGATAAAGGTAGAAGTGAAATAGCAGCATAACTGTCTTTATTTTTCCACATCCAGTCAGTAACTTCTCCCCACTCACCGTCACGAACAGAAACAGTAATAGAAACATTGTGTGTATTGTCTCCACGACGATGACCACCTTGAATCCAATCAAGATATACTTTTTTCATACGTTCAAGCTGTTCAAGAGCACTTTCTTTTCTTGTAATAGCTCCTTCTGGTGCTCGCTGTGGTAATACAAGAATTCCATTGTTCTTATTGAATACATCGTCTTCAAGAAGTTCTGGGTGGAACATTTTGAGATAACCATACATTGTTTCTGTCTTTAGAAGGCGCATACGGCGTAAATAGAACTCATTATGCCATGCATGAATACCTGATGAACAACCTAGAACACAAGAAGTTGTACCACTTGGTTTTACAGTTGTAACACGGGCTGCTTTATTTACACCAACAAGTTTAGCAACTCTTTCGTTTTCTTTTGTTGCCGCTTCTGCTGCTGCAGCCATATCAAGTGCTAATACTTTTCCACTTGCAATACCGGTCATACCAATACCAAGTAGAGCTTCTTTTTCTGTTGTTTTACGCCAAACATCACGAAGATAATGGAAATCAGTATAAGAAGCTTGTAGTGTTCCAATGAACGCTGCAGCTTTTACACGATCTTCATAATCTTTTTGATCTGTAATGTCTGAAGCATTGATTTCACAAAGATTACAGAATTGGTTTGTTCTCAAACCAATTTCACCACATGGATTTGTACCCCAATCTGGATTATTTGTCCAGAAAATACCTGGCTCACCAGCTTTGCTTTCTTCTGTGATTTTAAGAATACGTTCAAAGTCTTTCTTGTTTCTCATCTTGTGACGGACGATAACAACACTATTATTGGCACGACCACGCTGTTCTTGAACATAAAACCATGGAACAATACCGTTATCTAAAAAGAATGGAATATCATGTTCGCCAACATCAGCCTCAACTGTGCGAATACCATAAGCTGGGTCATTGTAGGCTATTTTAAGGCGTTTATAAGTGGTGTTTGTAGCCTCATCTACTGTACGGACTTCAAGCTTAACTTCATTACCAAATTGATCGCGCTTTGTGAGCGTAACGGGTTCATAACTTGATACTTTAAAGTTACTCTTGCATGTAAGCATTGCTTCATCATCAATATCAAATAGTGAAATCATTGCTGAACGACGAATACCACCTGCAAGGACAGCATCAGCTAAATGACAAAGAATGTCATGAATCTGGACTGAACGTAACTGTTCTCCACTTTCTACACTATCAAGAATACCACGTACATTATCTAATGCACGCTTTAATGGTTCTGGACCTGGAGCTTTACCACCACCAGTTTTGATTGGTGTTCCTTTGGCACGAATTGATGAATAATCAAAACGAATCTTTGGTGAATTTGGTTGCATGTATGATTTCATCAATACTTTTACAGCATCAGCCCAACCTTCAATACTATCGCCAACAAGGAATTTCTTTTCACCTTTTGATGGTTTTGTTACTGGAGGAAGTTTTTCAATATGCTTTTTCTGTACTGAATAACCTACACCACAACCGGCAAGCAATAGGAACATAGTTTCACTAAAACTATGAACACTATCAATATGTTGGAAAGAACAGTTATAAATACGTGA
>RGVD01000119.1 GCA_010027395.1 Bacteroidota bacterium | reverse complement strand
AAGACTGAAAGAAACGCCCATTTCCAAAAGAAAATTTGCTGACAGGGATTCATTTGCCATAAGAGCTGCCCAAACTTTAAAAACAGACCCACTTCTTAACAACTATGATAGGCTAAAGAAATGGCCAGGCAAAAAAGTGGAGTTTACGACAATACATTTTGGAATTATTACAACTTTTCCTGGTGCATATGAGATACCTACAAATGGATGTGCAATAACAGGAGTTATTAGTTCCTTGTGGTACAAATACTCCGACAGAGGCAAAGAAATGCAGAAGACCTTGCACCTACTTGACCTATATAAACAAGAAGTGAAGGCCAATGAAAGACTTACAACAAACTATGTAATGGAGGGTTTGGGTTGTAGTGAGGTATTTGCTAAAAAAATATTAGAAAACTGTAAACTGAGTAATGATTTCATTATTAAAGCTAATGATTATGACCTAATAGAGGCATTAAAAAAATGTGCAGCAAGTTTATAAAAAACTATCGCCTTCTACCTTTTTTGAAATTGAAATTTTTACCCAAACTTAAACCAAACCAATTCACATACACTCCCTCTCTAATATGCGGTGTATAGCTAATTCTAAAGCAAACCCCATTTCGTTCCATCACCCTAAAACCTAGGATACCTGTGGGTATAATCTCGTTTGGTGCATTGCTTTTTGAAAGCAAAGTATAGCCAAAGCCTAGTTCTAATTTTTCTTTATTTGACCCAAACAAAAAACTTGTTGCAAATGGAAACATAAGGGTTCCTTGCTCTAAATATATTTTGTTAAGCAACTTACCTTCGATGGGATTAAAACCAAGACCTACCCTACCCAACCATGTTATGTTTTCATTGTTATTCAGAAACAGGTATTTCTCATAATTAATCGAATAGAAAAGACCTGCTCCACCAAATTCAACATACCAATTATTCAAACCTTGTGGTGCCACATAATTATCAGTCGCATAGTTATCATCTTGAGCCAAAAGTGATGATGACACAAAGAATAAAATAAAAAGTATGGATATGTAGTTTTTCATGTTCAAGTTTGCAATATATTTAAATGTTAAAAGTAATACATATTATTTATAGATTAATACACTATAGCAGCTTGGATGTAAGCATCTGTGCAGCTATGTTGGCATTGCCCTTAGCTCATTATTATTGCCCACAATCTTATTGGGTTTTGATACTTGCCATAAGTGTTCAAATCATTTATTTGACAGACCATATTCTCGATGTTCTCCAAAAGAAAACCCAGATACTTTCAGAAAGGCATCGCTTTATAAAAGACCACATAAAACTATTTATAATTATTTTATTTATTTTGTTTTGTATAAACACATACCTGTGCCTTTTATTTCTAAATACAAGTGCGCTTACAGCAGGATTAGGTTTGGGTATCATTGTGTTTATTTATTTTTATAACAACATAAAACTTAAAATAATCCCTAAAGAAATACTCACAGCCCTTATCTATGCCGCTGGTATTTGTCTTATGCCTATTTACTATAGCATTTCAACTTCGAAATTATTGGAAATTCTATTGCTCATGGTTGGCATATCCATTTGCACATTTATCAACCTAATTAGCAACAACCTTTTTGAATGGAATGAAGATGAAATAAATTCCGAAAATTCCTTTGGTCTAAAAGTAGGTATTACATTTTCAGAGCAACTCCTCAAATTGCTTTATGTATTAAGCTTTTCAGGATATATAATATGTTTATTTTTTATAGATGGTTTTGTAAAAGAATTTAGCCTTTCATTGTCATTCATTAGTCTTGTTCATCTAATGGTATATAAATTTCAAAACTTGGCTTTTTTAATAAAATACAAACGAGGTATCTTGGAATGGAGTTTTGCTATTCCAGGACTAATTTACTTTTTATAATAAACTAAAAAAGTCCACTACGAAAGCGGACTAATTGAGTTTTAAAAATAAAATGAACTATTTTTTTGCCAGGTATTTTGAGGCAATTTTGTATGGCAATTGCTCATCTTCATCCACCATCAATTCCACATAACCAGCGCCTGTATTAACTTCTATTTCGTTGGCTGTTGAAGGAGATAATACAATTAGTTTTTCTGGTAAGGATTCTAGCTGATTCAAATCAAACATCACAGTGCCGCTATCCGTTTTGGCTGTCATTAATATCTTATAAGTTTCATCCATAAGCTGAATCGGCAAATCTAAATCTTTATTTTCACAGCCTTTTTCATTGGCAACAGAGAGTAATTTAACTTTTAAAAGTTTACTAGCAGTATAGCTAGTACTTTTATCTATGGATTTGGTATAACTCCTTACTACCCCAGTATCAGGATTTAAAGTGCTTTTAACAACATCAACGAATGATAGTCCATTATTAATAAGGATGAAAACTGACCCATACATGGCAAATAGGTACTTGATTAAAAATTTCATAATGTGAGATTTTATTTTTCATTCACATTATCCAATATTAATCCAACATTACATATATCTAATTTTCAGTAAAATAAAGCAAATTTGCGGTTAAATAAATTCCCAATTTAGGATTATTTATCCTAAATTTTAATCCACTTGCAGCATCAAGCCTTTCAAATATTCCCCCTCAGGATGGTAAATATTTATAGGATGATCTTCAGGTTGACTCAGTTGTTTAATAATCCTAACATTTCTTTGAGCATCAGCTGCAGCTGAGAAAACAATCTTGCGGAACAAATCTTTATCGATATGCTGAGAGCAACTAAAGGTAAATATCATACCTCCAGGAGCCACTTTTTTGATACCTAACAAATTCAGATTTTTATAACCACGAGCGGCATTATCAACAGCTCTAGCCGTTTTGGCAAATGCAGGTGGATCTAATATGATAATATCATAACTATTATCACATGTTTTAAGAAAATCAAAACAATCCTCTACATAGCTTTGGTGGGCATCCTTTCTATTGATGATACCCACATTCTGCTCGCAAAGTTGAATCGCATCTTTTGAACTATCTACTGAATGAACCAAGCTAGCGCCTCCTTCAAGGGCATATAAACTAAAGCCACCACTATAGCAAAATGTATTTAATACTTTTTTACCTTTACTATACTGACCTACCAATTTCCTGTTTTCACGTTGATCAATAAAAAAACCTGTCTTTTGACCATGCTCCACATCCACAGCAAAATTAACACCATGCTCAGTGGCTATCACTTGGTGTTCTGGCCTTGCAGCAATCCAATTATTACCACCCAATACACCTTCTAATAACTGTGTATTTTGTTTAGTCTTCAGGTAAATGTATTTATAGCCCAATTCGTTTAGGGCTTTAAAAATATGACTTGAAATGCGTTCAACTCCTTTAATCAAGATTTGAACCACGGCAACTTCATTATAAACATCAATTATTAAACCTGGAAAAAAATCTCCCTCAGCACATATCAACCTGAAAATATTGGTATTTTCGAAGTCTATTACACTTTTACGCAAGCGATAGGCATTGTTAATTTTATCACGCCAATAGTTAAAATCTATTTGCTCATCCAAATTAGCAAAACTAAATAGTCGACAGGTTATTTGGCTATTAGGCGAAAAAAATCCATAACCTAAATGCTCATCGTTATTAGTCACCACTTGCACTATCTCGCCATTATCGGCAAGCGGCATCTGCTTCACAGCGCCAGAAAATATCCATGGGTGGCGGTTTATGATAGAACGTTCGCGACCACTTTTTAAAACTATTTTATTCAATTTATTCGATTTTGTGGCAAATATGTTACTTTTCTGTCGAAGTATCTTGGAAACATTTTATTTTATTGCAACATGAAATGTATCAGGCAATGGCTAGTCCTTCTTTTTATTTTGTATGGCAGTGCATTTCAGGTACAATCACAAACAGAAAAAATATTTTTAAAAGGTTTTGTCATAGGTGCAGACACCAATAATACCATCCCTTTAGCCAATATTTTAAATAAAACTTCAGGCGACAGATATGTAAGCAACCGATATGGTGCATTTGGTATAAAGGTAGATAGTAAAGATACCCTTGTGTTTTCAGTTATTGGCTACCAAACCCTAGAATTGGTTATGGGCAAATATGTAAAAGAAGATAATGAAGTGCCTATCAAAGTAAGACTAAAGCCAACTACCTATCGACTGAAAGGAGTAAATATAAATGCCAACAAAAACCGCCAAGATAGCATGGCGCGAAAGGCAGCCAATAGACTCAAAACAGATCCATTACTTAACGACTATTCTCATATTCAGAGCTGGATTAGTGGTAGTACTGGTTCTCCGCTTACAAGTTTATTTGCGGCAAGCAATAAAAAGCTTCAAGAATATGAAAAATTGCAGCACCTAATTGAGCTTTATCGAGAGCAACAAGCCGTTGATGAAAGGTATACCAATGATATTATAAAACGCTCTACAGGTATAGATGATAAGCAAATACTAGAATACAAGCATTTTTGTAACCTACCCAATTATTTCATCCTAAATTCTAACGACTATGACCTAGTACTAGCCATCCGTAATTGCTATGAAGAATTCCTTGCAAGCAAAGGTTCTCAAAGGAGATTTAGAAGAGGGAACGATAATTAAGAATTTAGAATTAAGAATTTGGTACTTAGAATTTAGAATTTAAAATTTAAAATTTAGAATTTAAAATTTGGTACTTAGAATTTGATAGCACACCTTTTAGTTTTCTCATATAGATTTTATTTTACAATCGATATAGCATGGCAAAAATAATCCTTGCTTCAGATTTTACTAAGTCTGGTCTCCAGCTAGGGTCCAAAGCTGTAGTTATTAAACCTGTTTGAGAAGTTACCCCACCTCTGCCCGCAAAATAAGGAACATCTGCTTCTCTATACACAAACTCTACCCTAAAGGTCATGTTTTGAGTTGGCATAACATCAATATTGGTTGAACAGTCCCAACCATTAAATTTATCTCCTAAATTAGCAGTAAATGGAAAAGCACCTGCGCTTAGTGCAGGGTTTGATGGGTTGGGAAGTGGGCTAGCTTGTCCCGTAGGATAAAGCACCAAATAACGACCAGGATTGGTCATCATTCCTCCTCCTATGGTCCAAGCAATTTTGTTTTTGGCAAACCACACTCGATTATAAAACATCAGACTAGCAAAGTATTGGGCATATCCACTTAGGCTATCCCCTGTGTTAAAATTATTAAATCCATTCACACCTCCTCCTGTTTCAAATCCTATATCCCCTGTTAATGAAAATGCCATTTTAGTAATTCCCTTTTTTGTAGGATTATTATAATACCTCATTAAGATACTATTGTCAGTGTGAAAGCGGGTTCTATTGGGTATACCTCCCAATTTAGTATCAACCGCATCTGTTCCGTAATAATTGTTACTAATCAATTTTAAATTACTATTGTTCGACATATAGGTAATGCTTCCACCTAATCCAGGCATGCTATTAAACTTACCATAGCTTTGCCATCCATTGACTATCCAAGGCTCTATCTTTAGGTTTTTGGTAGGAAAAATTTGAATACGAATCCCATTAAAAAACCAAGGTGTATTATCAGATGTAAATGATGCTTGGTACTCCCAGTTTTCTGCTTGATAAAATGAATTTAAACCCAGATAAGACATAAACAAACCTGCATCCACATTAATTCCATACCATTTATTAAAATGATATCCTGCATAGGCTTCACTTAAATATTTGTATACATTGTTCAATTCATATTGACCACGATATACACTAAAATCATTTCGAGGTACCACTGTTGAGCGAGTGCCAAACTGTGTCATAATGCGAGCTCTTGTATTGTTATAATTAAAATCTCCACCAAAATGTAAGGCAGACAATTGCACCTCGTTGTTTCGCGCCAAAGTGGTAGAGCCCACTACAGTATTATCATTAGGCTGATTAAATGAATAGGTATAGTTGGCATCAATAAAAACACTTGGCGTAAAATATTTCATGTCTTTAAATATGGAAGAGTCACGTCTATCATTTCCGTTTTGCCAAGTTGCATCAATACCTTCAAATGCTTCCCCTTTTTGCTGTGCATTGGCATAATTCGCAAATGAAACAAGTAATGTGATAAAGAAATGAACAAGAAATGATTTTGGGTAGTTTGCTTTCATATTTTAATTCTGTCGTTAAAATCGGGTGCAAACCAACACATAATATTCTGAAACAAATAGTGAAATCGATTAAAAAAGATTAAAACGTACAATTTTAATCATGTTTTATCTTGGATAATGCTCTTACTTTAATTGATGGGCATAAAAAATGCCCCGAAATTTCTTTCGAGGCATTCTGATATCGTTACTAAAGAGCAGATTCTATTTTACAGATTCTACAATGGCTTTAAATGTTTCAGGATGATTCATGGCCATATCAGCTAAAACTTTACGATTTAGGCCTAAACCTTTTTTATGTACCATACCTATAAATTGTGAATAGCTAAAGCCATACTCGCGAGTAGCAGCATTAATACGCACTATCCATAATGCACGGAAGTTACGTTTTTTGGTTTTACGATCGCGGTAAGCATAGCCCAAACCTTTATCTATGGTATGTTTGGCTACTGTTAATACATTTTTACGAGCTCCCCAATAGCCTTTGGCCATTTTAAGGAGTTTTTTTCTGCGCCTGCGTGAGGCTACGGAGTTGACTGAACGTGGCATAATTTAATTTTTGTTTTTTTGAACGTAAGCGGTCAATCGGTTTGTTTGACTCTTTGGTGCTCTAGCTCGGGTTAATTAATTTTTAAAACTGAACCGATTTTAGAATAATAAATGTCGAATTATGAATGTAGAATTGATCGTATAAAACTATCAACCGCCAACAAACAACCATCAACTACTTACCAATTCCTAATAAACTTTTAACCAAACTCATATCTGGCTCACTCACGGTAACCATTTTGGTTAATCCGCGTTTTTGCTTAGTTGTTTTTTTGGTTAAAATGTGATTTTTGAAGGCCTGAGCTCTTTTTATTTTACCACTAGGGGTAACTTTAAAGCGCTTCTTAGCTGAACTGTTTGTTTTTACTTTTGGCATAATTGCTTTTCCTTGTTCTTTATACTTTAGTTAACGATATTCTTCTTCAAACTATTTACTTCCTTTGCCTTTTGGGCTCAGTTGTAAAATCATTTTCTTTCCTTCCAATTTAGGTAGCATCTCCACTTTTCCTAACTCTGAAAGGCGCTGTGCAAATTGCAGCAACAAAACCTCTCCTCTTTCTTTATAGACAATGGCACGACCTCTGAAAAGTACAAATGCCCTAACCTTGTTTCCTTCACTTAAAAACTTTTCAGCATGTTTCAATTTAAATTCAAAATCATGCTCATCGGTATTTGGTCCAAAACGAATTTCTTTAACCTCTTGCTTAACTGTATTAGCTTTTACTTCCTTCGCCTTTTTCTTACGCTCATACAAAAACTTTTTGTAATCAACTATTCTGCAAACAGGCGGAACAGCATTTGCGGTAATTTCTACGAGGTCCAGCTCTTGCGCATCAGCCATTTCCAATGCCTGACTCAGTTTGTAAACTCCATTTTCAATATTATCGCCTACTAACCTAACTTCAGCCGCTCTGATTCTGTTGTTAATATTATGCTCAGGCTCCATATTTCTACGTCCTCTATTAAAAGCCGGACGAGGGGGTGGAGTACTACCAGTTCCTGGTGTAGTTGGTCTGTTTGGTGGTAATGGTGCTGCCAATTATTTTATTGATTTATGGTTAATTCTTGTTTAAAATAGTTTATAAAATCTGTTATCTTCATTTTTCCGAGATCTTCTCCTCCATGCTTACGGATAGAAACACTTTCCTCTAGCATTTCTTGCTCCCCTATGATCAACATAAAAGGAACTTTTTTGGTCTCTGCATCACGAATTTTCTTACCAATCTTCTCGTTTCTCTCATCAAAATGTCCGCGAATATCATTTATTTTCAACAAATCTAAAACTTTTTGTGAATACTCATTGTACTTTTCACTAATCGGTAATAGGATAAATGGCTCTGGAGTAAGCCAAAGAGGGAAATTACCCGCACAATGCTCA
>RGVD01000118.1 GCA_010027395.1 Bacteroidota bacterium | reverse complement strand
GTCTCGTGGGCTCGGAGATGTGTATAAGAGACAGGTTTAGGACTAACAGAGCGATTTTTGAAGGATGGAAATACACTTATAGTTTGTAGTAGAAGAGAATCAATTTTATCTGAATTGTCCTCAAACCACCCATCAGTTATAACTAAGGTTTGTGATTTGTCATTACCAGAGGATCGAGTGACTTTATATGATTGGATTCAACAAAATCATCCTGATTTAGATGTATTGATTAACAATGCAGGTATTCAACAATGGATGAATATCGATGATATTGATTTTTATGAAAGAGCTAAAATTGAAATAGCAACAAATATTGAAGCACCTATTCATTTAAGTGCTCTTTTTATGAACTTGCCCACTATTTCTTGCATCATGAATGTGACATCTGGATTGTCATTTGTTCCATTAAGCAAAGTGCCTGTATATTCAGCCACTAAGGCGTTTTTTCATTCATTTACCCTTTCGATGCGTCATTTACTTAAATCAAAAAATATTGAAGTAATTGAAATAATTCCACCAGCCTTAAACACTGACTTAGGAGGTAAGGGTCTTCATGATTATGCCCCTCCTGTTAGTGAATTTATCGAATCCATTTTTGAACAATTGAATGAAGGGAAGACTGAATTAACCTTTGGTTTTAGTGATATGGTTTCAAAATCAGGGCATGAAGATTTACAAAAAGCATTTGATAGAATGAATACAGCTAATTAGATTACCTAATGCAAGATGCTTACAATTTTATTATAAAATAAAATAAATTAATTATAATTTGGTTTATAGGAGTGATTAACCAAAAAAAAGTATTGAGATTCAGCTTTCTTTCTTTGATTATGTTGTGTATTTAGCCTCGACCTGCAAGTAAAAACATAATAGCCATGCGGACAGCCACGCCATTTTCCACTTGGTTTAGAATGATGCTGTGTTTACTATCAGCTACATCGCTTGTAATTTCAACACCTCTGTTTATTGGGCCTGGATGCATGATGACAATTTCTTTGTCAAGTTTATCCAAGCGTTCTTTGTTTAGGCCATACAACATACTGTATTCCCTGAGGCTTGGGAAATATTTTATGTCTTGTCTTTCTAATTGAATACGCAACATATTTGCCACATCGCACCAATTAAGAGCCTTCATAAGATCATGTTCAACTTTTACTCCTAGACTGCTTATGTATTTAGGTATTAAGGTCGTAGGTCCGCAAACCATCACCTCGGCACCCAGTTTTTTCAAGGCATAAATATTGGATAAGGCCACACGTGAATGGGTAATATCGCCCACAATAGCCACCTTCTTTCCTCTTACGCTACCAAGCTTTTCTCTAATTGAGAAAGCATCAAGCAGCGCTTGTGTGGGATGTTCGTGGGTGCCATCACCTGCATTAATAATATTTGCGCCAATATGCTGTGATAAAAACACGCAAGCACCTGGAGCAGGATGGCGCATCACCACCATATCTACCTTCATGGCAAGTATATTGTTAACTGTATCAATAAGGGTTTCGCCCTTTGAAACAGATGAAGAAGAAGCAGAGAAGTTAACAATATCTGCGCTTAAACGCTTTTGTGCCAACTCAAATGAAATGCGGGTTCGGGTTGAATTTTCGAAAAAAATATTGGCAACTGTTATATCTCTTAGAGAAGGAACTTTTTTAATCGGGCGGTTGATAATGGCTTTAAAATTATCGGCAGTTTCAAATACCAATTCGATATCGTCTGAAGTAATATCTTTTATTCCGAGTAAATGTTTCTTACTAAATGTGCTCATCTTATTTCGATTTATTGATTTGTTAATGTTGATTTATCGAGAGTCTTATTATTCTATCAACTATCAACCAACAACTATCAACTAACAACTAACTAGTTACTATTAATGCCAAATCTTGCTTAGCGTTTTCTTTCCATTCCACTTTCACCTTATCATTTGCCCTTGTATCTACCGAAATGCCTGTATAATCAGGTTGTATCGGTAGGTCTCGGCTGTATCTTCTGTCTATCAACACCATCAATTCTACCTTTGAAGGGCGACCAAAATCGGTTAAGGCGTCCAGGGCCGAACGTATGGTGCGACCTGTGTACAATACATCATCAATCAACACTATTTTTTTGTTTTCTACTGTAAAATTGATGTTCAGCTTACTTGGTATAATTTGTTCTTTTCCTCTCCTGAAATCATCACGGTAAAAGGCAATATCAAGCTCGCCATATAATATTTTGTTGTTGGCAGTAATTTCAGACAATCGTTTGTGAATGCGTCTTGAGAAATAAATTCCCCTAGGCTGAAGCCCTATCAATGCTGTGTTTGAGAAATCAGCATGTCTTTCAATCAGCTCATAGCAAAGGCGATCTATGGCAACCAAAAACTGTTTTTTTTCTAAAATGGTTCTCGAGCTCATGCTGTAAATTATTACTCCAAAGAAAACAATTGTTTTAAAACTGTACAAACTTATTTGAATTATTTACTGCTAATGGGATTTATTTTATTGCTTTTTATATATTCGTTTAAATAAAATTGCATGAAAAAGCACTTACTATTACTCTCGATAATTTTTCTTTTGTTGTATAAAGGAATGGCTCAGAACGCAGCCAATTCAGCAATCAAAAGAAAAGGGCTATTTGGATTAGGGCTAAATATTTCATCAAATGGTGTGGGTGCTCAAATTGCTTATTCTATTCTAAAAAACAATGATTTAATAGCTAGGATAGAAGGTAGATATTTTTATTCTGAAATAAAAGATAGGGAGATAACTTTTCAGCAAACACCTATGCTAGTGAATGGTTATATCAAGCGAGGTTCAATAGGCCTTATGCTGGACTATCATCCATTTGGAAATTCATTTAAACTTACAACAGGTTTTGCCATATTACTCAACGAAGTAAATAATGTAGCCAAGCTTAAAGACTCCTCTGTTCAAGGAGGTATTAAGATTAGTCCTGATGAAGTAGGCAGTATTATCATAGACTATAGCATAAAGCCAAGTCCTTATTTTGGAATAGGATTCGGTAAGTCGGTACCCAAAAAACGTGTTGGTTTTTCTTTTGATATTGGTTTTTATTACACAGGAATGCCAAATGTAAATTATGAAACAACAAAATTACTTGAGCCAACTCAAAACTATCTTAAATATGTAAATTATGGACCATTTGTTGATGATTGGCACAAAGATTATAGTAAAAATACCCTTAATAATGATTTTCCTATTGTGCCAGTATTTACTTGTGGATTGAATATTAGACTGGGTAAACTAGAACACTAAATTCTAAACAGTTTCCGTATTGCCCGTCAAATTTTCATTAAACTTGCATTCATTTTATTTCAAACACATTTGTCTTTCGATCCATATTCATACCAATTACCTGTTGCTGATATCATCAATGAAGTAAAGCAGCACTTATCTGAAAATAATACGCTCATTGTAAATGCCCCTCCAGGTGCAGGTAAGAGTACTTTGTTACCTTTAACTTTATTGGATGAAGTTTGGTTGCAAAGTAAAAAAATCATCATGCTTGAGCCTCGGAGGTTAGCCGCTCGTAGCATTGCTACACGCATGGCAGAGTTATGGGGTGATAAGGTGGGAGATACTATTGGATATCGCATTCGTTTTGAAAACAGGGTGAGTGAAAAGACGCGAATTGAAGTGGTTACAGAAGGCATACTAACTCGTATGCTTCATTCTGATAATGCTTTGGAGCATGTTGGTTTGGTAATATTTGACGAATTTCATGAACGCAGTTTGTTTGCAGATGTGGCTATGGCCTTGTGCCGTGAGGCCCAGCAAATACTGAGACCCGATCTGCGTATGATGATTATGTCGGCCACATTGGATATGCCCCAACTTACGGGATTGCTTAAATGTCCCGTGGCCATAAGTGAAGGCAAGCAATATCCTGTTGAAGTAAAATATGTGGGTGATCAAGATCCATTCTTGTTACCTGAAACCACTGCTCATACCATTGTGAAGGCCGTGAAAGAAAACCCAGGAGATGTCTTGGTATTTTTGCCTGGTGAAGGAGAAATAAAAAAATGTGCTGAATTTTTGAAAGGTAAATTGACTGATTTTGCCATACATCCTTTGTATGGTCAACTACCTCAAAAGGAACAAATAGCTGCCATTATGCCAAATAGAAATGGCAAGCGAAAAGTGGTATTGGCAACCTCCATTGCTGAAACAAGTTTGACTATTGAAGGTATTAAAATTGTAATTGATACAGGTTTTGCTCGTGTGTCGCGCTTTGATCCTAAGTCAGGTTTATCAAGACTTGAGACAGTAAGCATTACAAAAGATTCAGCCAATCAAAGAGCCGGTCGTGCTGGCCGATTAAGCGCAGGTGTTTGTTATCGCATGTGGACCAAAGCCACTCATGAAAGACTTTCAGAACATCGCACACCCGAGATAATGGATGCAGATTTGGCAGCCCTTGTTTTGGATATGGCCAAGTGGGGCATAAGCAATATTGAACAACTTACTTGGTTAACGCCTCCTCCAAAAGCATCCATTTCGCAAGCCATCGATGTGCTAACAAGTTTAAACGCGATTGATGCAAAAAGGAAAATTACAGCACATGGTATCGAAATTCATCATTTGCCTTGTCACCCAAGGATAGCACACATGCTCTTAAAAGCCAAGCAAGATAATGTCATTCCTTTAGCAACTGATATAGCTGCAGTGTTGGAGGAACGAGACCCATTGCCAAAAGACAGTGGTATAGATATCAATTTGCGTATAGAAGCTTTACGCAGAGGTAGACAAAACAATAGCCTTGGTAATCGCTTTACTAGAATAGAAAAAGTAGCAGAGTCATACAGACGAATGTTGGACGCAGAGATAGACAATGGCCCTGTGGATGATTATGAAACAGGATTGTTATTGGCCTTTACCTATCCTGAACGCATAGCTTTTGCTAGACCTGGCAACAATGCACAATTTCAATTGGCCAATGGTAAAATAGCCACTGCTGGACATAAAGATAATTTAGCAAATGAGCCTTGGCTTGCAGTTGCACATATTGATACAAGAGATGGATTGGGTAAAATCTTTATGGCATCACCGCTTAACCCCAAAGACCTTTTGCCAATGGTGAAAGAAGTGGAAGTAATACAATGGGATACACGCAAAGGTGGATTGATAGCGAGTAAAGACTTACGCATTGGAAGTATTGTTTTGCAATCTAAGCCTATTGCTTCACCAAGCGAAAAGCATTTGATTGAAGCCATTTCGAATGCCATTAAAAATGAAGGAGAGTCGCTTTTAAACTTTGATGATGATTTTAAACAATTGCAAAACCGCATATTAAGTGTGTGTAAATGGAATGGCTATAAAGACTGGCCTGATGTGAGCACAAGTGAATTGCTATTGCATAATATGGATTGGTTAGGTTTATATTTACCCAAGGTGAAAAAGCCTGAAGACCTGAAGAAAATAAATGTATCAGAGGCTTTGTATGCTTACTTAAGTTGGGAACAGCAACAAGAATTAGAACGTTTAGCACCATCAAAAATAAAAGTACCAAGTGGTTCAAACATTGGTATTGAATATTATGCAAACGCTGAAACACCAGTTTTATCTGTGCGCTTACAAGAAGTTTTTGGCATGGCCGATACACCTAGGGTAAATGATGGCAAGGTATCGGTTGTGATGCATTTGTTATCTCCAGGTTTTAAGCCTGTGCAGGTAACATCAGACTTGAGAAGCTTTTGGGACAACACTTATTTTGAAGTGAAGAAAGAATTGAAACGCAGGTACCCTAAACATGCTTGGCCTGATGAGCCTTGGACCGCAACAGCCGTTGCCAAAGGAGGAGTGAGGCGCTAATAAAAAGTAAATTATAGGTTACAAAATAACACTATAATTAAGCATATTTTTATAGATGGTTTTTAGCTAATTTCATTCTTAATATGTTTAAATATTATTTTGTTTAAACACCCTATCTTTAATAGTTAATTTGAATCAAGAACTTATTTTAAACCAAAAGTACTTTTTATATCAATGCATCCATTGATATAACCTCGCCCGGTTTCAAGTTATCTAAGCGAATATTCCCGATACGAACCCTAACAAGTCTGAGGGTCGGAAAACCAACAGCAGCAGTCATTTTACGCACTTGTCTAAATTTCCCTTCTTGTAATACAATGGCTAGCCATGAATAAGGTCTGTGTTGTCCAGCTCGGGTAGGAGGATAGCGTTCTTCAAAATTAGGTTCTACAATTTTCCATGCTTTACAAGGTTTTGTGATGATGGCTTCTTTCTTTATAACCAAATGCAAGCCCTTTTGCAATTGCTCAATGGCTTCATTGGTAATCTCACCATCCAATTGCACCCAATATTCTTTTTCGATAGCAGCACTTCGTATTTGAACACTTAGTTTGCTATCAGAAGTCATCATTAAAAGGCCTTCACTATCTTCATCTAGGCGACCAACAGGGTATACCCCTTTTGGAAAATCAAACAATTCTGAAAGTCCTCTTTTCTTTTTATAACCTTCAGTACCTAATTGGCTCAACATGCCATAAGGTTTGTATAAGATGTAATGATGATGCAATGTCATTATTTTTTCTTCAATGGCTCTAATAAATATTCCAGTCCATTGATTTTAATTTCATACAATGTTTCGAGTTGTTGACCTAGTTTACCTTGAGGAAAGCCTTTGCTTTTAAACCATTCGATATAATAACTAGGTATATCGCAAAGTAATATGCCTTTGTATTTGCCATAAGGCATGCGGGTTTCAACAATACCCATTAAAATATCTTTATTGCTATATTCCAATTGATTTATAAAAGAGTGATACCTTCATTACTTAGGCTAATTTTCTTTTCTTTATATAAATTGCCTATGGTCATTTTAAATGTTTTTTTGCTCATGCCAAAAACATCATATATGATGTCGGGATCTGATTTGTCATGATAGGGCAAGAACCCATTATTGCTTTTTAATTGGTCTAGAATTTTAGTCCCTTCATCACTTACTTTCTCATAACCGCGTTTGCCGGGCATAATGTCAAGTTTGTTTTCTTCCTTTACTTTTTTAACATATCCTTGAATTTTATCACCAATTTTCAGCGCATTGAATACATCATTATAATGCATCAAACCCAAGTGAACATCATTTACTATGCACAGAAATCCGATATCTGTTGGTCGGTATACCAAAATATTGATACTATCTCTTTCAGCAACTGTAAGGTTTTCATTACTTAGATACTTTTCTAATTTTTCTGTGGCAGTTATTCGCTCACTAACTTCATCAAAATAGATCTTCACCAAATGCATTTCATCTTTGTGTACTTCGTTCAATTGATTAGATTTAGGTAAAAGCAGGTCTTTAGGAAGACCCCAATCTAAGAAAGCACCGAAGTTTGAAACATCAATTACTTTTAATAGTGCAATGTCTCCGACTACGGCTTTAGGAATTAAGGTTGTAGCTATTAAGCGATCTTCAGAATCATAATATAAAAACACTTTGATGGTATCTCCAATTGCTAAATCCCCAGGGGCTGAGCTGTTTGGTAATAATATTCCTGAGGCGCCATCATCCAAAAAGAAACCAAATTCTGCTTTTTGCATCACCTTCAATTCATTGTAATTTCCTATGACTACCATTGTATTTTATTAATATGAAGCAACAAATATAGTAATAACAAATGCGGTGCAAAATTAGCTTGTAGATTAATAGTTGATTTAATAAGTTTTTGACTTAATTTTCTATTTTTGTATTTATCATTCGTTAAATTTTAATAAGGTAATTAGAAACAAGATGTCATCACTTAAACAAATTGCTGCGGCTTGGTTTGAAGCATTTAATACACATGATTTAGAAAGTTTATTGGCATTGTATGATAACAATGCAGAACATTACAGTCCGAAACTTAAAATTCACCAACCAGCCACCAATGGTTTGATTAAAGGAAAAGATGCCCTGAGAAATTGGTGGGCAGATGCATTTAAACGCTTACCTAATTTGCACTATGAAGTTATTAAGCTTACTGCAGATGATGAACAAGTTTTCATGGAATACATCCGTAAAACCACTGGTGAAGAGGATTTAAGAGTTGGAGAGGTTTTAGTAATAAAGGATGGACTTATTTTAGTCTCAAGGGTAT
>RGVD01000117.1 GCA_010027395.1 Bacteroidota bacterium | reverse complement strand
AACCATGCAGTTAGCAATGAAAATCTTTTTAGAAATAATGTGTTTGAATGCTTTGGGAATATGGATGAATTTAAGAGTTTTCATCGAAGCCATGCTAACTTGTTGCATGAGGAATGGGATTATTAACCTAAGGCTATCATGTAATAAAAATCAATTACAACCTTCTACTCACCACTTCTAGAGTGCTTTTTTTCCAAGAACTAAAATCGCCTTCTATAATGTGTTTGCGGGCTTCGACCACTAACCATAGGTAAAAGCTTAAGTTTTGAATGCTGGCAATAGAAGCACCCAAAAACTCATTACATTTAATCAAATGTTTTAGGTAGGCTTTTGAGTAATCTGGGGTAAACAATTCGTCAAGTGGGCTATAATCGTTTTTCCACTTTTCGTTTTTGATATTGATAATTCCTTGTGATGTAAAGATAAAACCATGGCGGGCATTGCGCGTAGGCATTACACAATCAAACATATCAATACCAAGGCTTATGCCTTCTAATATATTTTCAGGTGTACCCACACCCATCAAGTAACGAGGTTTGTCAGCAGGCAAAATATCACATACCAATTCAGTCATTTCATACATCATCTCAGCAGGTTCGCCCACACTCAGGCCTCCAATGGCATTGCCTTCGCGACCTTGGTCGGCAATAAACTGAGCTGATTCTTTTCTTAAATCTTTATAGGTACTGCCTTGCACAATGGGAAACAAGGTTTGAGATTTGCCATACAATGGCTCGGTAGAATCAAATCGTTCGATACATCTTTGCAACCAACGATGTGTCATCTGCATTGAATTTTTCGCATAGTTGTAATCGCAAGGGTAGGGGGTACACTCATCAAAAGCCATCATGATATCAGAACCGATGATGCGTTGGGTATCCATTACATTTTCGGGTGTAAAGAATAGCTTAGAACCATCAAGGTGAGAGCGGAATTCAACTCCCTCTTCTTTGATTTTACGAATGCCGCTCAAACTAAAAACTTGAAAGCCGCCACTATCAGTTAACATAGGCTTATCCCAGTTGATAAACTGATGAATGCCTCCTGCTTTGTTTATCACATCCAAACCTGGACGTAGGAAAATATGGTAAGTATTGGCAAGAATAATTTGTGCTTTAATGCGCTCAGAAAGTTCGGCTTGGTTTACTCCTTTTACTGTGCCTTGTGTACCCACTGGCATAAATATAGGTGTTTGTATCTCGCCTCTATCAGTGCTTATCACACCTGCACGTGCTTTACTGTTTTTATCGGTGCTTGTTATCGAAAATTTCAAAAGCTTATAATTAGAAAAGTGTAATAGAAATGTCTTTACTCAAAATGTAAAGATATCTGAATCATTTGTGGTGAAATGCTTTGAATGGCATTGGTATATATCAAACCATCCTTATACATGGCACTTCCCCATGTTTGGCAGTTTTTTATTTCAGGAGAGAATTTAAAATACTCGAAATAAAAATCGAAACCAAAACCAAATTCATAACCAAAAGTAATGGGGTTGAGAGAAACCACAGGTTTTTCAAGGCCTCTGTTTCTTGAAACCGTTGATGAGAAATCATAACTGAATCTAGGTCCTGCCACAACGTAAAAACGTGAGTTTTTTCTTCTATCGGATTTGTATTTTACCAATAAAGAAGCATCGCAATATGCAGATTCAACTTTTACCTCTTTGGTTCCAGAAGGAAAGGTATAATTCAAATTGCGTTGCACAAAAGAAATAACAGGAGCCATAAGGCGTAAATCCCAGTATTTACCTATGTTGAGGTTGGTAATAGCACCCAAACCAATACCAGGGAAGTTTACAACACCAATATTCATCAATGTGTCTTTGGCAGTGTATTCTGAATTGGGACTTACCTGCAGTCTACCAATATTGGTGGCAATGGTAAATCCAAAATGTAGCTTCTTCAAGTCGTATTGCTCAAGGTTGGGTTGGGCATACGATTTTATCAAACTTGCAAGTCCAATAAACAGTATAAAAATTATTTTTCTGCTACGTAAAGCGTACACGTTCCAAGGGTTAATGGTTTAGCAATAATATTTTTAAAACCGCACAATCGCAAATGAGCTGTAAACTCGTCTCCCTCGGGGAAGTGCTTTACGCTTTCGGGTAGATAAGTATAGGCATTGCTGCTTTTGCTTAAAAGGTTACCCCAAACTGGCAAGATATAAGTGAAATAAAAATTATATAGTTGCTTGTAAGGAAATACTTTTGGCTTTGAAAACTCAAGCACCACAAGCTTTGCAGAGGTTTTCATCACACGATTAATCTCTTTCAATCCAGCATCTAAGTTTTCAAAATTTCTAACCCCAAAAGCCACAGTTACTGCATCAAAGCTATCTTTTTCAAAAGGTAAGTTTTCACTATCGCCTTTAATCATTTCTATTTTTGAAGAAAGTTTGGCGGCAATAATTTTCTCTCTTCCTTTCACTAACATTTGTTCAGAAAGGTCAAGACCCACAATCTTATCAGGATTCAATCTCATGGCTTCCAATGCCAAATCGCCCGTGCCTGTAGCTACATCCAAAATGTATTTTGGTTGACTAGCCTTTAATTCATTGATGGCTTTTTTTCTCCATCCTTTATCAATACCCAGTGACAGGAAACGATTTAAGAAATCATATTTCTCGGCAATACTATCAAACATGGCTTCAACTTGTTGTTTTTTAGAAGTGTCTGAACTTTGATCCGGTTTTACTATTTTCATCTTTTTCGTCTACGAAAATAGCTATTACTAATAGCTTTTTCGTTAAAATGTTTCTATTTAATAAGGCTTTTCAAGGCATAATGTTTTCAGGCTACAAAGAAACCAAGCAAAAAAATTAACTTTGCAGCATGGAAATTAAGTCGGCTATTTTTCAAAGGAGTGCAAATAAACTAAGCGATTGCCCTACCGAATACCTGCCAGAATACGCATTTATTGGTAGAAGTAATGTAGGTAAATCTTCCTTAATCAATATGTTAGTGGTTAAAAAACAATTGGCCCGTACTTCATCCACACCCGGAAAAACAGTTAGTTTAAATTACTACAAAATCAACGAAAACTGGTTTTTGGTAGATTTGCCTGGCTATGGTTATGCCAAGCGTAGCAAAACATTGAGAACCGAGTGGGAAGCAACCCTTGAAAATTATTTGCGTAAACGTGAAAACTTACAATGTGTTTTTGTGCTAGTTGATAGCCGTGTTCCGCCCCAAATCAGCGATTTGAGTTTTATTAATCTATTAGGCGAAATTGGGGTGCCGTTTGCTATTGTTTTTACAAAATTAGATAAACTAAAACCACTACAAGCTCAGGCCAATATAGCTGCTTTTGAAGCGGAAATGTTAAAAGATTGGGCTGCTATGCCACAAGTTTTTCAAACATCTTCGGAGAAAAAGATTGGCAGAGAGGAACTTTTGGATTACATCAGTCAGATTAGTAAATCCTTTAATGTAGCCAAAGGTTAAGCATGCCCCAATTCGGACTCATTGGATACCCTTTAAAAAACAACTTCAGTAAAGATTACTTTACTAATAAATTCAACGAACTTAATTTATCAGAATATAGTTATCGAAACTTCCCAATTTCTGACATAGTTTTGCTAAAGGAAATCTTGGTTTTTCATACCAACATCAAAGGTTTCAATGTAACTATTCCATATAAACAAGATATCCTCCGATTGCTTCATGAAATTGACATTAGCGCTTTGGAGATTGGCGCGGTAAATTGCGTGAAAGTTACCAGAGAATCTGCAAATCTTGATGAGTATAAATTAATTGGTTATAATACTGATGTGCATGGTTTTGAAGTATCTCTAATTAATTTTGTAAAAGATATTTCAAAACTAAAAAGAGCGATTGTTTTGGGCAATGGTGGTGCCGCTAAGGCTATCAAATATGTGCTTAAGAAAAATGGAGTGGAAATTATAACTGTGACAAGGCTGGCGACAGATGATTTTATTGCTTATGAAGACTTGTCGAGAGACATCATTGAATCATCTCAATTGATTGTTAATTGCACCCCTGTGGGAATGTTTCCGCATGTAAAGGATTTGCTTCCTTTACCATTTGATTGTATAAATGATTCACACTACTGCTACGATTTAATTTATCTGCCCGAAGAACCAAGTTTCCTAAGGGAAGCAAAAATGAGAGGAGCTTCCATTAAAAATGGACTAGAGATGCTGCATTTGCAGGCAGAAAAAAGCTGGGAAATATGGTCGCATAGTTGAAAGTTGACATTTAAAAATACCTAAAATTTTATGGAACTATTTGAGCAGACTTAGTACCTAAAGCAAATTTCAATTTCATTTTTATTTCATTCGCATTATACATCTCAGTATAGCCTATATTATTATAGTTGCCACCTTGACCTCCAGCTCCTGGTATTCCACCACCACCACCTTGGGGCCCTCTAGCGCCAGTTTGCAGGCCTCTACCACTTATGCTACTGGGGTTTCCGCCTCCATTGTACCCACCACCAGCGCTCAATGATGGTGCTGGTAGCGCATTTATTTTAATCTCATAATTAAAAACAAGATTGGAATCGGCTTCACTTAAAGACTTTTTATAAAAAGTTTCAAATGGAATAAGGGCTTCATAACACATGATACCCCCATTATCAATATGTATCGCAGCATGTATGCCTGATGTGTTTTCAAGGAGTGAAATACTATTACCCAATTCTGCCTTAAAGCCTATTAGTTGAGCATTTTTAGCTTCTATTAAGTACCGTTTCATCATTTGTGAGCGGTCTTGTTTGTCCTCCAATTTTATTTCCGATTCGTTTTCAGGCTTTCGTAAGTTCATGCCTTTGTTTTGATTTGGTATGGGATAAATAAAAGAAACAGGGAATTCATTCTTACCCAATGAATCAATTTTAATTTCCATTCCTGCTCGTAGTATTTTCATTTGGGTAGGCCTGTCTGAAATTTTAATACACAAGTAAATATTTTTAAGGTCATTGGAAATGCTATAATTAATCTTGCTTTTGTAATCGTAAAAGCGCAAAGGGTTAGACCAATCATTAATGAGACCATCAATTCCAATTTCTGTTCCTTGCCATTCAAGTGAATCATAGGTTTTTGGTGAACAGGCAATTGCCAAAATACTGATTAATAAAATTGAAACAATTAGGTTTTTCATATTAATATGTAAGTCTATTGCACGATAATAGCTCTGTTTAGCGATCTTCTACATTTATTTTACTGAAATAAAATAAAGACCTATTCACAAAGATATTTTCATATCCCAAAAATAAATTTTTCTAATTTGGGAAAAAAAATATAATCTCGTACAAATTATGATGGAGTTAATAGAACCTTATGAGCAATACATCGAAGTATTCGGACCTATTTTGGTCTTGTTTTATCTGTATTTAAACTTCAAGAGAAAGATAACAAGAGAATTGGTTTGCCCTAAATGTAAATCTAATAAGTCAGAACGATTGAAAAGAAGCCAATTTTTCAAAAACATACAAATGATGAACATGAGTGATTTGAAAAAATACAGGTGTTTAAATTGCTATCGAATCTTCTATCAAAGCAAAAGAGGCTAAAGTTCATTTAAAATCTTCTGCATCATTGTAACATCCAACAATCGGCCAAACTTTCGGCCAACCTCTTTCAATACACCTACCATTTCAAACCCAAATTTTTTGTGTATGTGTATGCTGATATCATTTCCTTGGGTAATGCGCGAAATAACGGTATGAACCCCTTCAGATTTGCCTTGCTCCAATACTTTTTTCATTAGCATTTGTCCAATGTTTTGCCCTTGGGAACTTGGTAAAATATATACACTTAATTCAGCCGAATCGTTATAGGCTTGCTTATCGCTCCATTGGCTAAGGCTAGCCCAACCCAATAATTCACTACCGTGCATAGCAACAAACACACAGTATTTTTGGTTATGTTTTTTCCACCATTGGGTTATTTCTTCATTGCTTTTGGTATCAGTATCAAAGGTTGCAGTGCCATGCAATATGGCATCATTGTAAATAGAAAAAATGGCGGGTAAATGGCTTTCTTCAGCAGGTATAATTTCTATGCTAGTCATGTTTCTCTATTTGGGTATGGCAAACATACATTCTTTGATAAACAATAAAAGTCAGGCGTTTCCACCTGACTTCTCTTTTAAATCTTTAGTTTGTTTAGAACAAACCGTTTATTTCTGTTTCAATTCTTGAAATAACCTTACCCAAATCTTCAGGGCGTTCGGCATAGTTCAAATCATCTACTTCAATAATAATATGCTTGTGTTTGTAGGTGCTAATCCATGCTTCATATCTTTCGTTAAGGCGTTTTAAATAATCCAAACGGATGCTGTCTTCATAATCTCTGCCACGCTTTTGTATGTTGTTAACCAAGGATGGGATGGAAGCTCTTAAATACACCAATAAATCAGGTGCTTTAATGGTTTGGTTTAGTGATTCAAAAAGTTTTTGGTAGGTTTCAAAATCGCGCGTGCTCATCAATCCCATCGAGTGAAGATTAGGTGCAAAAATGTTGGCATCTTCGTAAATGGTTCTGTCTTGGATGATGTTTTTCTTAGATTTTTGCAAACCCAAAACGGTATTGTAGCGGCTATTTAAAAAATAGATTTGTAAATTGAAGCTCCATCTTTGCATGTCTTCATAAAAATCGCTGATGTAGGGATTGTCTTCCACATCCTCATAATGTGGCTCAAATTTGTAGTGTTTCGACAAAAGTGTGGTCAATGTTGTCTTCCCCGATCCTATGTTTCCTGCTATGGCTAAGTGCATACTATTTTTATTTATTTCAACTTACGATTTTAAGTAATAGTTCAGAGAGGATTTTAACACACTTTCAACATTTTGCTTAAACGCTTTCTTTCAAACTTATTGTGTTTATAATTGTATTATTATAATTAAGATATGAAGGAATCAAAACGCAATATATTGTTTTTAGTACTGGGTTCGTTTTTTATTGCCAATGCCATCATTGCTGAGTTTATTGGTGTGAAGATATTTTCTCTCGAAAAAACCCTTGGATTTGAGCCTGCCAATTGGCAAATGTTTGGATTTGAACTCTCGTTTAACATGACCGCAGGTGTTATCCTTTGGCCCATTGTGTTTGTGATGACAGACATTATAAACGAATATTTTGGGCACAAAGCAGTGAGGCTTTATTCTTTGATAGCAGCCACTTTGATAGCCTATTCTTTTATTGGGGTTTTTACAGCCATGCACGCCACAGGTGCTGATTTTTGGAATACCAAGCAAACTGAGAGCGGTCCTTTGGATATGAATTTAGCATATAATTCCATATTTGGTCAAGGTTTATGGATCATCATTGGTTCATTGGTGGCTTTTTTATTAGGTCAGTTAATAGATGTAAAGGTCTTTCATTGGGTGCGTCAAAACACTGGTGATAAGCATCTTTGGCTTAGAGCCACCATCAGTACATTGGTATCGCAACTGATAGATAGTTTTGTAGTTTTATACATTGCCTTTTATTTAGGTAAATTGAACACCCCCGACCAGTGGCCATTGTCGCAGGTTTTGGCCATTTGCATTGTAAATTATGTGTACAAATTCACAGCAGCATTTGTGATGATTCCATTGCTTTACTTTATTCACAAGCTAATTGATGCTTATTTGGGTAAAGAACTTGCCGAGAAAATGATTCAAGATGCAGCTAAATCGGAATAGTTTTTTGATTTGCTAACGAATTAGTCATTCTGAGGCACTAAGAATTTATAACGAATTTGAAAACGTGATGATGTATTTTAAGTTGGTTTTGATTAGCGATTTACCAAACGGAAATACTTGATATGGACACCAATAAACAGCTAACACCTATTTGTGAACATAATTGATATTGTTTTCTAAATTCAAATTATAAATTGCGTAAACTGTTTTGGAACATAGTTTGACTTATCTTTAAGCATAATAAAAATCGGAGTATATATACATGGAAGCAAAATTTTCGCCACGCGTTAAAGACGTAATTAGCTATAGCCGCGAAGAAGCTATAAGACTAGGGCACGATTACATAGGCACCGAGCACTTGTTGCTTGGCCTTATTAGAGAAGGTGATGGCAAGGCTATCAAGACCCTTCAGGCTTTGGATATAGACAAGATAAAGCTGAAGAGAACGAT
>RGVD01000116.1 GCA_010027395.1 Bacteroidota bacterium | reverse complement strand
ACAATAGTTTGAATTCCAATATTGTATTCAATTATTGTATCTTTTATTGTTTTACTCATTTTATGGATTAATAAATATTAGTATACAACAATATTTAATAATTTTTATCATTGCAAGTTATATTCTTTAATAAGTCTAATAAGCAAATCTATTCAATTAAGGTATAATAACTAACTATGATTTTTGATTAATAGCTGCTCAGTTTCGAAATTATCCGAAGCTTATATCACCAAGCGATAACCAATGGACTTATAACTTAGCTCTCGAAAGTGAAAAACAAAGCTTCACTTGTGAGAATAGATAAACAAAGTTTGTAAATTAGCTAATAGCCTTGTTGGGTAATCGTTCATATAATTCGAAACATAACAATGAAGAAAATGAATGCAAACAATGGTTAATAGTTTTGAAATTAGTTTCAAATATTTTTATATTTGTGTATGACAAAATTATTGGAAAAAGCTTTTTCGGAGCTAAATAAACTGCCTGAGAACGAACAAAACAATTTTGCTCAACTTATTATTGAAGAGTTGAATTGGGAGAATTCTTTTGCGTCATCTCAAGATACACTTTTATCAATGGCCAATGAAGCAATAACTGAATACAAGGCAGGAAAAACAAAACCATTTGATGAATTATGAAATCTGTAACCACAGAACGATTCAGAGAGTGTTACAAGCTACTGCCCTATCAAGTAAAATTAGCCACTAAAAAGGCTTATAAAAAATGGAAACTTAATCCTTTGGACAATGGATTATATTTTAAAAAACTACATCCCAACGAAATTTATTCTGTAAGAATTTCTATTTCATATAGAGCCCTATCAGTAAAAGAAGGAGATACTTTTATTTGGTTTTGGATTGGGAACCATGCTGAATATGATAAAATGATTGGTCGAAAAGTATAAATGAAATTAGCTATCGCAAGTGTTTAGCAAGGCCTCACTTGTGAGAATAGAAATACAAATTTTGTAAAATATCTTTAATGCTTGTTTGAGCCAACTACCAAAAGAGTATTTCAAAGCAACAGACAAATTCTTTGGACGCCTAATGGTAGGGTTTTGTCGCTTGTTTATCAAGCAATTTCTCTTATTTTTGAATCATGTTTAGGTTAGATAAAACAGCAGTAAATAAAGTAAAAATGGGTGAGGAAACATCTTCTTTTGCATATTGGCAAACCCAGTCGCATGATAAACGAATTTCGGCTATAGAATTTTTAAGAAAACAAGTAAATGGAACTCAATCAAGACTTCAAAGAGTTTATAGAATTATTAAACAATCATAATGTAAAATATATGGTTGTTGGTGGTTATGCAGTTGGTTACCACGGTCACCCTCGTTTTACTGGAGATATTGATTTTTGGGTTGCTATTTCAATGGATAATGCCTTAAAAATAGTAGCTGTACTTAATGAATTTGGTTTTGGAAATTTGTCATTAAAAGCTGAAGATTTTACGGAAAATAATGTTGTTGTTCAACTAGGTTATGAACCAAATAGGATTGATATTTTAACCTCTTTAAGTGGTGTTCAATTTGATGAATGTTATGCTAATTCTGTTGTTGCTGATTTTGAAGGTTTGAAAATACATTTTATTGATTTGAAAGATCTGAAAAAAAATAAAGCATCAACAGGTAGGGCAAAAGATTTAGGCGACATAGAGAATTTGACATGAGTTTTAAATCAGCTCTTGCTAGTAATCATCAACAATCCTAATTCCATCTTGGATCTAGTGGTGCATTGGCAAGATGCTCAAAGTCCTTACCCAGGTGTTTAACAAGTTCACGCCACATATCTTCCAAATCATCTGTAAATAAAGTTTCGGTATCACATTCGCTCACCCACCAAGCTTTTTGCTCTATTTCGTCATCCAATTGCCCATCAGTCCAACCACTGTATCCCACAAAAAATTTGAAGTTGTCAGGACTTGCCAAACGATTTTCGATAGCCTCATTTACTGAATTAATATTTCCACCCCAAAACACCCCTTTGCTAATCTCTTCACAACCCTCAATTATGTCGCCACAAGTATGAATAAAATGTAGGGTATTTTGCTCCACAGGTCCACCATAATACAAAGGAAAATTATGGTTCAACAAATCAGGAACAAGCTCGTCAGTACTGGCATTGAGAAGGCGATTTAATACAAATCCCACTGCACCTTCATCACTGTATTGACCTAACAAAACAACAGTGCGATTAAACTCAGGATCACTCAAAAAAGGCTCACTTATTAATATTCTACCTTTAGATGGCAGCATTTTTTTCATTTATCTTAACTGTTTGTTTGGTCAAAAGTAATATTTATTTGTTCTAATATATGCTTCATTATTCTTAACTTCGAACCGAGTATGGAATCTTCAAATATCAATATTGCAGCTATCAGAAAGGATTACACCTTAAAGAGTTTTTCAGAAAGTGATTTATTAAAAAATCCTTTCGAACAATTTAGGGTTTGGTTTACCGAGGCCATTCATGCTGAAGTGAATGAGCCTAATGCCATGACATTGGCTACAGTGAAGCCAGAACTTGAAGATGACTGCTTTGTTTTTTTTACAAACTACAGCAGCAACAAAGGGCAACAAATTGGTGTCAATAACAAAGTGGCTTTGGTTTTCTTTTGGCCTGAACTTGAAAGACAGGTGAGAATTGAAGGTATAGCTGAAAAATTGGAAGAATATAAATCAGATGATTATTTCAAAAGCAGACCAATGTCTAGTCAAATTGGTGCGCATGCATCACCACAAAGTCTGGAGATTGAAAATAGGCAGTATTTGGAAGATTTAGTGGTAAAAATGGAAGAATTATTTTCAGATCAACCTATCGTTAGACCCAATTTTTGGGGAGGTTTTAAAGTAATTGCCCACTCATTTGAGTTTTGGCAAGGACGAAGCAGCCGCCTTCATGATCGATTTATATTCAGAAAGTCTAACAATGAATGGCTTAGAAAAAGACTTGCACCTTAGTAACGATAAATTAATGCAGTATCATTAATTTAGTATTGGATTTTAAAAGGTATTTTAAACAAAACGGATGATAAACATTGTACTGATTTTAGCTTGTTCTTTTATAATAAGCGTATTCGCGATGCCATCTATCATAACAGTGGCAAAGCTTTTAGGCTTATATGATAATCCGAATAATAGAAAATTACACACCACCAAAATTCCGCGTTTGGGAGGTATAGGTATATTTGTTT
The DNA here is from genome assembly GCA_010027395.1 of Bacteroidota bacterium. GTDB lineage: Bacteria > Bacteroidota > Bacteroidia > UKL13-3 > UKL13-3 > RGVD01. The sequence continues at coordinate 4,937 of RGVD01000116.1, read as the reverse complement.
CATTTTTATTAAGTATTTGGTTTGTTATACCAGACCAAAGCCTTCCTAATGCACGTTTTTTGTATAGTGCTTTACTCTTACTTTTCTTCTCAGGATTGAAGGATGATATTGTCATGATGTCTCCTATTAATAAACTTTTAATTCAATTAATTGCCAGTGGGCTTATTACAATTGGTCAAGGCATTGTAATTGATCATTTTCATGGCATTTTTGGAATTAACGAAATTCCATATTTTGCTAGTATTGTATTAAGCATTTTTACCATCATAGTTATCACTAATTCTATTAATCTAATTGATGGTGTTGATGGCCTTGCGGGCGGTATAGGCCTTATTATCTCCTTGTCATTTGCATTATGGTTTAATTATACTGGTCAATCAGGTTTTGCGTTAATGGCCTTTGCATTATCTGGTGCATTGTTGGGCTTTTTGTTATTTAATTTCAATCCGGCTAAAATATTTATGGGTGATGCTGGTTCATTAACAGCAGGTTTTTTACTATCCATTTTTGCGATCAAATTTATTTCTATCAATTCTCCCATTTCAAATTTCGAAAACAAAATTTTATCTGCACCAGCTATCGCAGTTTCTATTTTTATAGTTCCATTATACGACACACTAAGGGTTTTTATAATAAGGTGCATAAAACGCAAATCTCCTTTTGCAGCAGATAGAAACCATATTCATCATGTATTATTAAAAATTGGATTGAACCATAAAATGGTATGCTTCACGTTATACGCCATTAGTATTTTATTTGCATTAACTGCCATATTAATTAAAGATAACCCAAGTTATATAGTATTAACGATAATTGTTGGTATGGCGGTGGTGGTCGGACAATTACCTGTTTATTTGTATAGACATCGTTTGACTGATTTAGAAGTTGAGGAAAACAATATCAACTTTGAGAATGATATAAATCCTTTTCAAAACCTAAAAAAATAGTTCATGCCTTTTCAATTATACGATTCTCTAACGCTAGAGATACTCGCAGAAAATTATACAAACTATTTAAGCCCTAAAGGCAATCTAATCAACCTAAAAAATAGACAAGAATTCGAGATAGATAGTCTTAAAAACTCACTATGGAGATACAGAAAAGCTATACCCATTCAAAAGGATAATTGTATTGTTTCAATGGATGAAGGCCATACATCACTCACACAAATTAAATTTAAAAATGGTATAGCCTTTATCAAACAAGAACAACTATTTAGCACAGGAAGCTATAAGGACCGTGGCGCATCGGTATTAATTAGCAGGGTAAAGGAATTAGGCATTACAGAAATTGTACAAGATAGTAGCGGAAATGCTGGATGCGCTATAGCTGCTTATGCTGCCCTTTCAGGCATTACTTGCCACATCTACCTACCATCAGATACTTCAGATGCGAAAGTGGCGCAGATGAAGGCTTATGGGGCTAATATCATAAGAGTTGATGGCGATAGAGAAGCAACTGCCCAAGCAGCCAAAATAGCCGCACAAAAAATTTATTATGCAAGTCATTGTTACAACCCTTGGTTTTTTGAAGGTACTAAAACCTTTGCGTTTGAACTTTGTGAGCAATTGGATTGGCACGCACCCGATGCAGTGGTAGTTCCTGCAGGCAATGGCACATTGGTATTAGGTTGCCATATTGGTTTCCAAGAGCTTTTCACAGCTAAAAGAATTAATAAAATTCCAAAAATAATAGCCATACAAAGCCACAGTTGTGCTGCATTGACACAAATGTTTGATGAAAATTTGGATGAAATTCCAAAGATTTCAAAACAAGATACCTTAGCAGAAGGTATTGCCATTGCTGAGCCTGTAAGAGCCAAACAAATTATTAACGCAGTAAAGGAAAGCAAAGGATATTTCATAAATGTGAATGAAACAGAAATTATAGAGTCCTTGAAATATACTGCTCGAATAGGCTATTTTATTGAACCTACCTCAGCAGCCACCGAAAAGGTAGTATCCTTATTCAGTGGACATGGTTTGAAATCCATAGATAAATGGATGAAATTACTTTAATACCCTATCACAAAATTTGATTATGGCATTCGAAAGCTTTTCGGGTTCTTCTAAAATACCACAATGAGCGGACTGTTCTAAATAACATATTTCAGATTGCTTGCAGCTAGATGCTTGTTTTAGCATAACATTTTTAGGTATAAGTTCATCATATTTACCTACAGCAAAAAACACTGGCAAATCAGTATTCATCAAATAGGCCTCTTGATTTTTTCTATCCATCATGGCTTTCACGGCATCTATTATTCCTTGTTGCGGGCTGCTTTTCGCCTCTTCCAACAACATGTCACAAGCCAACTTATGATTGTCTTTATCTCTAAAAAGAGTTGGTATAAAATTATTGATATAAGCCTCTTTACCATTCTTTTCAATAAAATTAATAACTTGTTTTCTCTTTTCAAATCGTTCTGCATTATCAGCCAAAGCGGTTGAATGCAATAGTCCAATGGCGGATAAATATTCGGGATATTTATTTGCAAACGCAAGGGCAACGTATCCACCCATTGAATGTCCAAGCATCACACATTGACTAACATTTAATTGGTACAACAAATCTTTCAAACAATCTGCAACCATTTCCATGCTCGATTTCTCCAATAATTCGCTTTTACCAAATCCGGGTAAATCAGGGCAAATTACTTTATAGTGCCTACTTAATAAAGGCAAAATAGAATTAAAGCAAGTATGGTTCTCACAAAAACCATGAACTAGAACAATAATATCATTTGAATTACCTGAAATTTGATAATGTAACATGGTACAAAAATAAAAATGCCACCCAATATTGAGTGGCATTTATTTGTTAATATTTTAATTAGGTTCTAGAAGAATTTGAATCTAAAGTCTTTTACACCTTTAATATCTTTTAGAGCTTCAAGATAACCGTATTCCATTCTTTGTCTTACGCCATTATCCATTTCACTTTTGTATTGTGTGTAATCTTTGATAGCAGGGGCTTCATTAAACTTATTTATAGTATAAATATATACTGCAGCATCTCCTTTAGCAGGTCCAGATAATTTTCCTACAGCAGAACCAAAAACCGCACCTCCAAAAGAATTATCACCGCCAATGTTAGCAAAGAATGGATTTTCCAAATTCAATGAACTGGTAGGAATAATTGGAGAGTTTAATTTTTTACTCACAGCATCCAAATTGGTTGATCCTTCTATGGCTGTTTTTGCTTTTTCAATTAATTGCTCTGCTTTTTTGTTTTTTCTATAATCTATTTCTACCCTTGATTTGGCAGACTCAAAACTTGATTTGTCCTTTTCTTTGATGTCTTTCAATACAGCAATGATGTATTTATCACCTACCGTAAACACTTCACTCACATCACCCACATTGGCAGTATTGGCCCATTGAACAACAGAACGAGCATCATTATAACCTGGCAAATAAGTATCAGTTTCTCTAACATATTCAGCAATACGCTTTTCTAGTTTTCTTTCTGCTATGTTTTTATCAAAATCTTCTGCACTTGTTGAAGCTGATGCAAATTGACTAGCGTCATTATATGCATGATTTAAAGTTTGCTCGCTTGGCTCTATTGCTCTTTCAAGCACTCCAGCGCAAACAAGTTTTTTTGATTTGTTATCAGTAATTTTAACAATGTGCCATCCAAACTGGGTTTTAACCAATTTTAGGTCACCTTTAGTACCTTCTTTAACAGCTTTATTAAATTCAGGAACCATTTGACCTTCTGCAAACCAACCTAAATCACCACCTTTATCTTTTGTTCCATCTGTTCCAAAAGTTGATGCTGTGACAGCAAAATCAGCTCCATTTTTCAAATTATTTAATACCTCTTCTGCTTTTACCTTGCTTTTAAGGGTATCTTCTGCGGTAGGACCATCTACTTTAAAAAGTATGTGGCTTGCGTGCATGTAGTATATTGTATCTTCCTTAACACCTGAAATTTTAAATATTTTGTATTTACCATCTTTAAAGATTGGACCAATTACCGTTCCAATTGAATCACTGAATAACTTTCCTACAATTTCTTCTGGGAAAGATCCACGAGGTTTAGCTATAGGGTCAAATTTTACCTCACCATTGTTATCTACATAAGCGGTATCGTTTTTAGCTGATTTGAACTGTTCAACTTGGTCGTTAGCCCATTTACGAGCTACAGCACTATCATCAGAAGTTGGTGCAAAATCCCACACAACAAATTCTAACTTACGGCTATTTTCTTTTTCTTTATATTTGTTTTGATTTGAACGGAAATAAGATTTCAGATCGCTCTCTTCTGCCTTGATAGTGCTATCAGCAATCTGATTGTAAGGCAACGCTACTATGTTTAACTCTGCAGTACGAGTGCGATTAGTGTATAAGTTTTTGGCCTCAAGAGAAGTAACATAAGTACCTTTTTTAATTAGGTTGGTGTATTTTCGAGTAATAGCATCTTGAACCAGGTAATCTTCATATTGCTTCCATTGTTTTTTACCTTTCTCATCGCCATTATCCGTTAATTGCTTCAAATAACGTTTTACATTATTTTTATCAAAAGCGCCTGTTTTAGGATCAGTAAAACTTTGGATAATATTGGCATTGATGTTATCGCCATAAATCATATCCTCTAACTCTTCATTGCTAACAGCAATACCTAATTCTTTGTATTCTTTAGCCATCAAGTTATCTTGCAGTAACTGATTCCAAACTTGGTCTCTTAATTGATTTCTAGTATTATCATCAATTGGTTGATTGGGGTTACGGTCTTTCATGATTTGCTCTTGCTCATCATATTTTTGTTGAAAAAGTTTAATACCCACTTTTTCACCTGCTATTTCGCCCACAGTACTTGAGTTTCCTTTACCACCAAAGATAGCAGTGTTGCTATTTAGTGCGTCTGAAATTACAAAAAGAGCCAGTGCTAATCCTACAAAGCCAACAGCTAATCCTGATCTGTTTCTAATT
>RGVD01000115.1 GCA_010027395.1 Bacteroidota bacterium | reverse complement strand
AAACACAAGGCTGCTTTAGGTGTAATCATTACAGCAAGTCACAATCCTCCTGAATATAACGGATTCAAATTAAAAGCTCATTACGGAGGTCCTTCTGGCCCTGCCACAATTGATGAAGTGGAAAAAGCCATACCAGAAACAGTTACAGCTTCTCTTAAATCAATCGAAGAATTGGTTAATGAAGGTATGATTTCGTATGTTGACTTAGAAACCTTATATATTGATGAAGTAAAGAATGGTTTTGATTTGAAAGCCATTAAAGAATGTGGTAAAAAATGGGGTTATGATGCCATGTATGGTGCAGGTCAAAATGTTATGAAAAGCATTTTTCCTGAAATTACCTTATTGCACTGCGATTATAACCCAAGTTTTAGAGGACAAGCTCCTGAACCTATTCATAAAAACTTAAAAGAATTTAGTGCCTTAATCGAAGCGAGTAAAAATATTGATTGTGGCTTAGTAACTGATGGAGATGCGGATAGGATAGGGCTTTATAACAAGGCAGGAAAATTTGTAGATTCACATCACATTATTTTGTTATTGGTACATTACCTTCACAAATACAAAGGTTTGGATGGAAAAGTAATTACCACTTTCAGTGCCACATCAAAAATTACCAAATTGGCTGAAGCTTATGGATTACCAATAGAAATTACCAAAATTGGTTTTAAATACATTTGCGAAAAAATGGTTACTGAAAATGTTTTGGTGGGTGGAGAAGAGAGCGGTGGAATTGCCATTAAAGGATTTATTCCTGAGCGTGATGGTATTTGGATAGGCCTTACTCTATGGGAGTTTATGGCCAAAACAGGTAAAAGTTTGGATGAGTTAATCCAAGAAGTGTATGATGTGGTGGGAAGCTTCTCAATGGGAAGAATAGATTTACATATTACCGAAGAAATTAAACAAAATGTACTGGCTAATTGTAAGTCAGGGAAATACACTACCTTTGACCAATATTCGATTGAGAAAACTGAAGACTTAGATGGATTTAAATTCCATTTAGGAAACGGAGAATGGGTAATGATTCGCGCAAGCGGCACAGAGCCAGTTCTCAGAGTTTACAGTGAATCTTCAACTGAAGAAAAAGCAAATGCTATTTTGCAAGCTTGCAAACAAACAATTTTGGCTTAATACGACTTTATAAGAGTATTATATTTGAAGTATCAATAAAATTAAATGAATTCAATACAATCATTAACAAGGAGCGAAGTAATGTTGCACATTGGAAAAGATGTGGACCAGTATACTTCTGAATTTTTAAAACCAATAGAATCTAATTGGCAAGCATCGGAATTGTTGCCACTTACATCTGATAGTGCCTTTATTGCTGACTTGAAAATTATTCAAGAACAAGCGGAGGGATTGTCATACGACCTACTTGCAGTGCTTGTAGCTGATACCATTACCGAAGAGGCTTTGCCTACTTATGAAACATGGTTGGCAGGTATAAATGGCATCGACCAACATAACAATAATGGTTGGATGAAATGGCTAAGAGGATGGACAGCTGAAGAGAATCGTCATGGAGATGTGTTAAACCGTTATTTATACCTATGTGGACGTATTAACATGAAAGAGTTTGAAGCATCTACTCAGTTTTTAATTGCAGATGGATTTAATAATGGCGCTGGTAGCGACCCTTATAGAAATTTTGTGTATACCAGTTTTCAAGAAATGGCAACCAATATTTCGCACCGCAGGGTAGCCACCATTGCCAAGCAAGAAGGAAGCAATATCCTCTCAAAACTATGTGGATTGGTGGCAGCTGATGAAGCACGTCATGCTAAGGCATACAAAACCTTTGTTACTAAAATATTTGAAATAGATTCTAACGAAATGATGTTGGCATTTGAGGATATGATGAGACAGAAAATTGCCATGCCCGCTCAATATTTAAGAGAGATGGGTGATAAGATAAATACCTTCTCAAACTTTAGTGATGCAGCACAAAGAATCGGAGTTTATACTTCGATGGATTACGTAGATATTCTAAAATCATTAATTGAAGAATGGGAAATTGAAGGTATTCGCGGCCTAAATGAACAAGGCGAAAAAGCCCGTGATTATCTGATGAGACTGCCTGATAGACTAACACGTCTTTCAGAAAGAATGCGCATTCCTGATACCGAATTTAAATTTAATTGGATATTGGCATAAAGATAAAGGCTTCTCATTGAGAAGCCTTTTTGTTGAGCTGATTTTAGGTGAATATTGAAATATTAGTTACCTTGATTTGTTAAATATCTAAACAAATTATCTTTTTTTAAACAGATGGGTACTCTCATTAGTATTTGAAAACCCGCACCGATACTGGTTTTCATAATATGTAATAGTCTTTTCGCTTCTGTATTAAATTCTTTTCGTCAAACTTTCTTTCTAAGCATTTGCATAGCCTATCCTTTTGTTTATTTTTGATAAACCAAGGATATGAAAAAAATACTACTAATAGCCATAGCTAGTTTGATAAGCAATTTTGCCTTTTCGCAAACTAGCAAAATACAAATAGATGCAGCCCTTCAAGCCAAAGGCCTTGATATATCAGCCAATGATGCCTATGTCATCACTTCGCAATCAAGCTCAAAAGACATAGGTGTAAGTCATGTATATTTACGTCAAACACTCAATGGCATTGAAATATTTAATGCCAATCCCGCCCTGCATTTTGATAAAAATGGCAATGTGTTTAGTTTTAGCAATGCTTTTATTAAGTCAGCCAAAAGCAAATTAGTTGCCTCAAATAACAACACTTCTTACAATAAAGCGATTGAAATAGTTGCCAAGCAATTGGGCCTAAGCGTTAATTTCTCTTTTAACAAAACCAATCCCCAAAATAATGAATACATTGTGATTGATAAGAAAGCATCTAGCCAAGACATCAAGGCCAAATTGTATTATTTGTTGTTGGACAAAGAAATAAGACAAGTATGGAATATTGAGTTTTTTGATGATAAGACAGGTGATTGGTGGAATAAACGTGTGGATGTAAATACAGGAAAAATAATTGATGAAAATAATTGGACCACCCAATGCGATGCGAAGCAAACTAGTAAACGCATAAAAAAAAACGATAAATTTTGCTTCGTTTTCGAAGACAAAGAAACTCTAATGAAAACAGGAAATGGTTCTTATAAAGTTTTTCCTATTCCTGCTGAGAGCCCACAGAAAGCAACCCACCAAATGGTTAATAATCCTGCCAATGTAACTGCTTCACCTTTTGGCTGGCATGATGTAGATGGAATTAATGGTGCCGATTATACCATCACTCGTGGAAACAATGTGTGGGCAATTGAAGACACTCTTAATACTAATGATGCTTTAGGATTCTCCCCAGATGCAGGGCCTTCCTTAAATTTTGAATATCCTTACGATTCTAAATTAGGAGTTAATCCAAGAAAAAATTTAAGTGCTGCCATCACCAACTTGTTTTATTGGAACAACATCACACATGATGTTTTTTATAAATATGGTTTTGATGAAGAGTCTGGAAATTTTCAGCAAACCAACTACAGCCAAAAAGGATTAGGTAATGATTTTGTGTTTGCAGATGCACAAGATGGAAGTGGCAAAAACAATGCAAACTTTGGCACACCCCCTGATGGCTCCAATCCAAGGATGCAAATGTTTGTATGGCAAATAGGTTCAGATACCAACGTGTTTCAAATCAATAGCCCTAATTTTTTGAAAGGAAGATATTCTTCCTCATTAGCCAGTTTCGGCCCTTATCCTATGATGCCTGGTGTTAATGCTGATTTGGTAATCGCTCAAGATGCTTCAGCTAATCCTAACCTTGCTTGTGAAACCATTGTGAATGATGTGAATGGAAAAATTGCAGTGATTGACAGAGGCTCATGTTTTTTTGTAGATAAGGTATACAATGCTCAGCTAGCAGGTGCTAAAGCTGCTATCATTATTAACAATGTACCTGGTCCATCTTTTTCAATGGGAACATCAAGCACAAGTAAAGATGCATTAATCAATATTCCATCCATTATGATTGGCAAAGATTTGGGCGACTCATTAAAGCAATATTTGCAGAATTCAGTAGCTATTAATGCAAGCATCTCTGATTCGCTTGGTCCAAAATTTACTGATAGTGATTTCGATAATGGAGTGATTGTGCATGAATACACACATGGTCTATCAAACAGATTAACGGGTGGTGCTGGAAATACTAGTTGCCTAAGCAATGCAGAGCAAGGCGGAGAAGGTTGGAGTGATTTTTTTGCGTTAGCATTAACTTCCCATTCTTATGATAACCCCCAAACTGGTAGAGGCATGGGTATGTATTTACGTGGTGAAGATACAACAGGTTTAGGAATCAGAACCTACAGATATAGTCGAAGTTTAGCCATCAATCCTGTTACTTATGATAGCATCAAACGCAGAGAAAATAGCGAGGTACACTATATAGGTTTTGTTTGGTGTTCAATGTTGTATGATATATTTTGGGATATGTCTGATAAATATGGATTCAGCAATGATATATACAATGGCAATGGTGGAAACAATAAAGCCATCAAATTGGTGATGGAAGGTCTTAAATTGCAGCCATGTTCTCCTGGTTTTGTAGATGCAAGAGATGCTATATTACTAGCTGACTCCCTCCTGAATAATTTTGCAAACAAAGATTTACTTTGGAAAGCCTTTGCCCGCAGAGGCTTGGGATATGGAGCTGACCAAGGCTCATCAATGGACCTCACAGATGGTATTGAATCATTTAAGCTTCCACCACCACCCAAAGAAACCACTGGAATGGATGAAGCATTGAATGAGAAATCATTGAAACTCTTTCCAAATCCGAACAAAGGAATTTTTACTATTGAGACTGAAAATGACCTTATGATGAATTCGATCAAAGTTCATGATATGGCAGGAAAGAAAGTTTTTAGCGAAGAACTGCATGGGAAAAATAGCATGCACCAATTGAATCTTTCATCAGTTGAAACAGGAATATATATAGTACAAATTGAAACTGAAAAGGGCAGCATTTATAAGAAAATGATTGTTGAATAAAACTATACATCATTACTGTCAACTAACAACTCCCAACTAACAACTAATAGCCTTGCCGCATATAAGTAAGAAAAAAGTAAGCTTTGGCATAAGCCATCATTTGCGAAAATACCTCGCCACTCGTGCCCGTGCCACCAATATTCCTCTGCAATATATTGACCTAAAAAACTTCAAAGAAAGTGTTGCCTTGTATGACAAAAAAGGAAAAGACACACTTTGGGAAACCTGCATATATGCCCCTTCTGATATTGAACATATTCATAATGATTTGATTCAAATATATGCTTTGCTAAAAGTAGGTGGAGATGTGGAAGTGATGAAACACCTATTTATAGAGAGGATTGATAGCTGTTTATATGGTAATACTGCTCCATTTAGAATACGTGTGGTAAACAAATTGAATGATAATTTTGATTATTTTTATGTAAAAAATGCCGATGCATCGAGGATTTATGGATTGGAACTAGAGCATTTATTATCGCCTAATCGCATTCATTACTTGGTGAGCGGTAATACCTTAATAGAAGAGCACATTGCTGGTATTCCTGGAGATGATTTTGTAAGAAATTATTTTGACAAAGAAAACTTCAATCCCATTCGTTTGTCTAAGGAGTTTGTGAAATTTAATGAGCGTTGCCTCATCATTCTTTTGGGCGATATGCATTCGAGCAATTTTGTCATCCAAATCACCCCTGATTTTGAAGAAACCAATTACCGCATACGCTCAATTGACTTTGACCAACAAGCTTACGAAGGCAGAAAAAATATTTATTTGCCACAGTATTATAAACAAAATAAAGCCTATATCGAATTGGTTCAAAAGCATATCAGCCTAGAGAGTATCAGGCAATACCAGCGTGAAGAAAGAGCTGTAATGGTGAGCAGAATGAGTTCATCAAAAAAGGTTATTTTCGATTTGTTAAAAGCCATGAGCCATGATGATATTGCAACTGCCGAAAATATTAACAACCTAAAGCAAGAACTAGCAGCACATTACCAAAGCGATAGGTTTTTGAAAGCCCGCAGCATGGGCGATATTGTTAGTTGCAGTTTATTACATTTGCTCAGAACGAATAAAAGAAGTTAATTAATTACGAATGGAGAATTAATAATTACGAATTAGGAATAACTATTAACCTAATTAGGAAATAATCCAATAACGATTTAACAAACAACCAATGACCAACTCTGATATAGCCGATATTTTAAAGCATTATGCCGACTTATATGAATTGCATGATGGCAACCCATTTAAAGTTAAACAATTTGCCAGCGCTTCTTTTAGGGTAGATAAAATGGGCGTTACCCTTTTTGGTAAAAGCATCGAAGAACTGGAAAAAACTGAAGGATTGAATAAAGGACTAGCAGCCAAAATATTTGAAATATGCAATACAGGTAGCTTTGCTGATTTAAATGATTTGTTGGCAAATACACCCGAAGGAGTCATTCAAATCATGCGCATCAAGGGCATTGGTCCTAAAAAGGTAGCCCATATTTGGAAGGAATTAGGTATTGAAAGTATTGGTGAGTTGCTATACGCATGTAAGGAAAATCGTTTGGCACAAGCAAAAGGTTTCGGACTAAAAAGTCAGTTGAATGTAATCAAAGAGATTGAATTTATTTTTGCTAGCGCCAATAAATTTCATTATGCCAAACTTGAACCTATTGCCAATTTATTGATAAATGATTTACAAAAACACATCAGTGGCATTAAGCAAATTTCAGTGAGTGGAGATATGCGTAGACGCTGCGAAATAATTGAAAGAATACAAATTACAGCTTCAGTAGCCAATAGGCCAGAAGCTATTGAAAGCATAAGCCAGCAACCATTATTTTCAGCTGTTTTGCCAAGCGAGAGAGGACTTTCAGGTAATTATGGAGGATACCCTTTTGATCTGTTGATGTTTGATGATAGCGAGTTTGCCTATCAACTGTTTTTAAATACAGCAACACAAGAACATTTAGAGCAATTGGGCACACTACCTCAAAGCATTCAAAATCTAAACAACGAAAATGAAATATATACAGCACTCTGTATGCAATACATCGAGCCCGAAATGCGTGAGGGTAGGGGCGAGGTAGAAAAAGCCAAAAGCCATTCTTTACCCAAACTTATTGAACTAATCGATTTAAAAGGGCCTTTGCACAACCACTCTAAATGGAGTGATGGCTTGTTTACCATTGAGGAAATGGCAAAGCATTGCATAAGCAAAGGCTACCAATACTTAGGCATGGGCGACCACTCTAAAAGTGCATTTTATGCTAATGGAATGAAGGAGTTTCAGATAATTGAACAACACAAAGAAATTGATGCACTAAATGCCAAATACCCCGCTTTCAAAATTTTTAAAGGCATTGAGTGTGATATTTTATACGATGGCAGCATGGATTATGAAAATGATGTGCTTGCTTCTTTTGATTATGTGGTGGCCTCTGTGCATAGCATATTAAAAATGACCGAAGAAAAAGCCATGCAACGATTGATTGGTGCTATCGAAAACCCACACACCACCATATTAGGCCACCCAACGGGGCGCTTATTGCTTATGCGCGAAGGGTATCCCATCGACCATAAAAAAATGATTGATGCTTGTGTGGCCAATCGAGTGGTAATAGAAATTAATGCCAACCCATACCGATTGGATTTAGATTGGCGATGGATAGACTATGCACTTAACAAAGGTGCTATGTTAAGCATAAATCCCGATGCCCACGATTTAGATGGTTTTGCCGATATGTATTTTGGTACACTTGTGGCACGCAAAGGAGGACTAACAAAGGAACATTGCTTAAATGCCATGAATGTAGATGAGCTTACAGCCTATTTTAGCAGTAAATAGTTTTACCGTTCGCCTTTCTTTGTTTATCTAGTATCCTTTGGACCATGAATAAATAAGCCCTTTATTATGATTCTTTCAACGGATAAATTAAGCAATATCTTTTGGTGGATTCAATAAAATTTCTCTCTAATTAATGCCTCAGTTTTTGATTGGAAATATTCTACATGAATAACTTTCCAAGGCCTATAAGCTATAGTGTATCCCTTAGTGGCAAGAGAATTATGCGATGCCATTCTATTAATAAGGTTGGACGTGTACCCCACATAAGTTTTCTTATGGGTTTCAGA
>RGVD01000114.1 GCA_010027395.1 Bacteroidota bacterium | reverse complement strand
TTGCTTGAGGCCATTAATTTGAAAAAAGACTTTCAATATTCTACTAGTAAATTGTTACAAAGCTATATTGAAAATGCCAATAGATACCAGGTGATAATGCAAGAGATGTCTGATTCTGCTATGGTTTCAACAGATCAATTAGAATTGGTTAAAGCCAAAGCCAAAGAGAAAGGTGCCACTTATTTTATAACAGGCTCCCTAAATAGATTAGGAGAGACCGTGATTGTAAACATTAACTTACATGAAACTGAAAGTTCACGTAAAGTTTGGTTTGATCAATTAAAAGCATTTACCCCTGATGATTTAGACCCAGTTCTTCAAAGATTTGGTGCAAATATTGGCAGTGTTAACAAGGCCGCCACCAATGACGATATTTATTCGGTGACAGCACAAGAAAGTAAAACACTTAAAAAGAAAGAAACCAATAATAATTTTGGTGTGGGTTTGAGCGGTGCAGCCTTGATTGAAAGCGATAACCCTTTGATGTCGGGATTAAGTGCGGCATGGAGTTTTGATGCCCGTAATTATATTTTTGATATTCGTCCATCTTGGAGTTTCTCAAACATTAGAGATGTTTATAGTTTATCATTAGAAATGGCTAAGCCAATTAAAAATACGGGAAATACTCCTTATTATGGCGGTGGCTTGTCATTTTCAAGAACGGCATATTCTTATGATGCAAACAATTATACATCTTCATATTCTTCTGGTACTTACGCATCAGGATATGGTTTGATGTTATTAGTGGGTGGAGGTTATATATTCAATCGAACTTCATCTGTTTCATTAAGGGTATCTGCCAATTATTTCCAAGGATTGTATCCTGTAAATTCAAATGGTAATTATTACAATCCCAACACCGGTGCTAATCGCAGTTCTGAAAATTTTGGAACAACGCAAGGCGCATTGGTTCGACTTGAAATACTATTTGGTAGACGATGAGAATGTTGAAATGCTTTTTGGGTTTATTCCTCTTGTTTACTTTGGTTTCTTGTGGCACAACAGTCATTTCATTAGATACCAATAAAACGGGCTATAGTATTTATTCAAATGGCAAGTTTATTGGAACTGATAAAGCCTATATAACCAGAAATGGATGGCCAAAAAAAATAACAATTACTGTCGAGGATGTCAAAGGTGTAGAAGTAACCAAGCAAATTGCCAAAAGACGAATTACATTCGGTACCATACTTTTTTCAATCATTCCATATCCTAACTATATATCAATTATATTTAATTGGAAATATGATAGAAATATTAACATTACCATACCTCAGCAGCAGAGTGGTAAGAGCTCTTGGGATAATGATGAAAAGAAAAGTCCTTGGGATTAGTATTTTGCGCCTGCAAAAAATGAATTAAACTTTGTTTTAATAATTACTATAATATAAATGATTGCTTAATAGTTGAATATTGATTAGAATTAGATAATAATTAGTCAATGGTCTTATTTGAAAAAGAAAAATTCCTATATTTGGCTCAACATATCATCACATTATGGAAAATCAAAATCCAAACCAAATCAACATAGAACTTAGCGAAGAAATCGCAGAAGGAACATATTCAAACTTAGCCATCATTACCCATTCTAATAGTGAGTTTGTGGTAGATTTTATTAGACTTATGCCAGGCGTTCCAAAGGCTAAAGTGAAAGCTCGCATAGTTTTAACACCCGAACATGCCAAGCGTTTGTTGCTCGCCCTTTCTGATAATATCAATAAATACGAAGATATGAATGGCGAAATAACTGTGTTGGACAATATGCCAGCCATGCCATTAAATTTTGGTGGAACCACAGGTCAAGCTTAATACTATTTGATATGGTTGACAAAACTTGTTTTGTTGAATAAATTCGTATGCTTATACTTTTAAAGGATTAAGTTTAACAGCAAGGACAATCATAAAACCTTATCAGAACAGGATTTATAGGATTTCGCCTTTGCAGGCTTCCTCGTCTGCAAAACTTTATTAAGGATTTTTTCGATATTTCGCCTTTGCAGGCCTCCTCGCCTGCAAATCTTTATTAGGGATTTTTTCGATATCTAATAGTTGAATAGAGATTAATGTTGCAGGCGGGGACGGCTGCAACGGTGCCAAAAGTCAAAACTATGTAATCTATCATATCTATGTTCCTATGTGTTTTAAAAATCAATTGAAACATCTAATTATAGCTTCCTTTTTCGATGTCCATTAATCCATTCACTTAACCAAGTTATTCCCTTACTTGTGGTTTAAATCTTGCCAAGAAGAATATCGTATCTCATAGCTTCGTATATCTTTTAAAACACATTTTTTATAATGATTACAAAGCGATTAGCTATAAAAATAGCCCTGTTTTTCTTGTTGCTTCAAACAACAAAAGCACAGCGCACCATGATTTATGACGATAATATTCGTTACTATAACCGCGGCCTTGAACTATTTGACAAAGAAAAATTTGCAGTAGCTCAAAAACATTTTACTTGGTTTGCTGACTTCACCACCGATCGCACCTACAAAGCCCGAGCTGAATACTATGCAGCCACTTGTGCCATGGAATTATTCAATGCCAATGCGATTTCAATGCTGAAAGGGGTTATGCAGAATTACCCTGATTTAACCGTTTCAAAATTGGCCATGTACCAATTAGGTAGGTTGTATTATCGCAATAAAAACAACAAAGAAGCCGTTCATTACTTTGATCGTGTGGATGCTGATTACTTGGCGGAGAATGATGTAAGAGAATATTATTTCGATAAAGGATATTGCTTGTTCAAAGTAGATAGTTTCGAAAAGTCGAAAGCAGCCTTGAAACCCATCAAAGATGAGAAGACCAAGTATTATGATGCTACCAATTACTATTATGGCTATGTGTGTTATAAAAATGCTAATTACGATGAAGCATTGGAACATTTTGCTAGGATAAAGCACCACAAAACTTTTGGCCCCTTATCCAATATTTATGTGGCCCAAATTTACTTCAGTCGCAAGCAATACCAGGATGTGATTGCCTATTGCGATACCATCACCAACAATGAAGTGGCAACCGATATTTCAGGAATGTTAGGCCAGTCTCATTACAATTTAGGAAATTACCAAAAGGCTTTACCCTATCTTGAGAAGTTTACCAATGAAGCACCTGTGGCGCCCAACAGCAATGATGTTTATAGATTGGCTTATAGTTATTTTAAGAATAATCAATATGACAAAGCCATAGATCAGTTCTTGAAAATAGCCGAAAATACAGATACTTTAACCCAATATGCATTATACAATTTAGGTAAATGTTATATTGAAGTAAACAAAAAACCGAATGCCCGAACCGCTTTCAATAAAGCAGCGGAGATTGACTATAACAAAGTAATTTCAGAATGGTCGATTTTCAACTCGGCTAAATTGGCCAATGAATTGTTACTTAACTCAGCAGCCATTTTCAATTACAAAAAGTTTATTGAAAAATTTCCTGAATCTGATTTGATAGATGAAGCTAAAAGTAATTTGAGCCAATTGCTTTTATCTTCAAAAAATTATAAAGAGGCCATCAACTTTTTAGAAAGTATTAAGAAGCCAAGTGACAAGGATTTATTGGGTTTACAAAGGGTTTACTATTACCAAGCAGAGCAATTTTATTTGAATAATGATTATGAAAACGCAGCCATTTATTTTAACAAAGCAGCTGAAACTACCTACGATAAAAGAATACTTAGTTTAAGTTATTTTTGGTTAGGTGAGATAGAATACAAAAACAATGCTTACCAAAATGCCATAGCTGATTATAAAAAGGCCTTAACATTTGATGAGTTAAAGAAAACAAGGTTCTATTTGCTATGTGTATATAATCTGGGTTATGCTCAGTTGAAAGCAGAGGAATATAATAATGCCATTGAGCAATTTAAAAAATATGTTTTGATAGATGCAGCGGTTAGCAACCCTGAAGTATATACCGATGCTGTTATTAGAACAGCTGATTGTTATTTTGTGCAAAGAAGCTACGATAAAGCCATTGAATACTACAACCTGGTAATCGACAAAAAGCTAAATGGTGCTGATTATGCCATGTATCAAAAATCGTTGGTGCAAGGTGTGGTGAACAGAAATACGGACAAGATTACAAGTTTACGTTTACTAATCAATCAGTTTCCAAAATCAGTTTTTATTGATGATGCCTTGTTTGACATTGCCAAAGTGCATTTGCAAAATGAGGAATATGCTACTGCTGTCTCTGAGTTTGATAACATCATCACCAATTACCCAAGAAGTATATACGTCCGTAAAGCCATGTTAAATAAAGGTCTTGCTTTGTTTAACCAAGACAAAGATGATGATGCCTTAACTACTATAAAAACATTAATCAAAACTTATCCTCAAACGGATGAGAGTCGTGAAGCCTTGGTCTTGGTGAGAAACATATTGGTGAACAAAGGTGAAAGCGAAAAGCTAGAAGATATGTACCGCAATTTGCCAAACATAAGCATCGCACCTAGCACACAAGATTCAATTACTTTCGAAGCTGCTTTTAACAATTACAAAAACAATGATTGTGCTAAAGCGAGTAAAGGATTTGCTAATTATATCAGCCGTTTCCCTGGGGGTTATTTTATGTTGAAGGCCAATTATTTTAAAGCTGAATGTGATTATAAATTGAAAAACAATGATGATGCATTGGCTTGTTATGAATTTGTGGTTAGCAATACCCGTAGCGACTATACCGAGCGCAGCACAAGGCAAGCAGCCATTTTATATTTTGGTAAAAAGAACTACGAAAAGGCTTATGAATACTATGCAGCCCTAGAGAGGATAGCAGGTAATAAAGATAATTTACATGTGTCACTATTGGGTCAAATGCGTTGTGCAGGTTTGATGCAAAAAACGGATACAGCGGCAGCAGCCTCTTTTAAATATATCAATTCAGGAATAGCACAAAAAGATGGTTTGGTTGAAGCTCGCTACAACACAGGTAAGTTTTACATCAGCCGCAATAAACCAGATTCAGCCATGCCTGATTTTCAATATGTGTTGAAAGAAAGCAAAAACGTATTGGCAGCAGAGTCTAAATACAATATTGCTTACATTCAGTTCTTACGCAAAGAGTATAAAGGTGCTACCAAAACCATTACTGAGCTTAGTAATCAGTTTACAGATTATGATTATTGGGTTGCGAAGGGCTTTATCCTTTGGTCGGATATTTATGTAAAAATGAATGACCTTTTCCAAGCTAAGGCCACTCTGCAAAGTGTGTTGGAAGGTTATGAAGGTGATGGTGACATCAAACAAATTGCCCAAGAGAAGTTGAACAAAGTGATAGAACTTGAAAGCAAAAGCAAATCAGAACAAAAGAAAAAAATAGAGGACAGAATAGACAAAGAAAACTAGTTGATAGTTGTTGGTTGTCAGTTGGTAGGATTTTTCTATGAACAGTGAACCAAATAACAGTGAACCGAATAACATAAAATTAAAATGAAAAAAATACTATTTGTAATTTGCACGATACTTGTTGTTTTAAACGCATCTGCACAGCAAAAAGACTCATTGATAAAGGCTCAGATGCAATAAAAATTCCGGTGAATCCAAATCCTGAGACACCAGAAAGCACCATGCCTGAGTATAGATACAAGCAACCTGAGCAGCAATACCAAACCTTGCCTACCATGTATGCCATTAAACCCATCAGTTTGGGAACCGCTTTATTACCTAAGTTAAAAAACAACTATACCCGCTTAGGTTTTGGAAATTATTTGACACCCATGTTTGAAATGTATTTGACCTCTTTAAGAAATAAAAATTGGCAAGGTGGTGTATTTGCAAAACATCTTTCTTCAACAGGTGATAAGGAGTTTAATAATTTTAGCAACAATACTTTGTATGCTTTTGGTAAGCGTTTCTTTGATGCAGGTAGTATTGCTACGGATGCTTACTATTATCGCAATGTGGTTTATTTGTATGGCTATAATCCTGATGATGTTATAAGGCCTAAACAAGATACTTCTAAGTTGGTGTATAATACCATTGATGTGAAATTGGCATACGAAAACAAAGTAAAAGATAGCAATGATTTGTCATTGAAGATAAATGCCAATTATTACAACTACAGCAATAATAGAGAAGTAACGGACAATGATTTTGTAGCCGCGGGTATTTTTAGCAAAAGATATGTGGGTGTGTTGTTTGATTTAAAAACAGCTATTAACATCAACAATACAGGTTTTAAAAACTTTTCATACAACAGAACTTATTTCGATTTTAATCCAAGAAGCGGGCTATCATATCATCAAACAAAAACTAACTACCTATGCCGGATTAACAGGCGATTATAAGAAAAATACTTTCCGTAGCATTAGCAGTGAAAACCCATTTACCCTAGGAAGAAGTGATACCGCTTTGCATGGCATTTACAATACCAACAAGCAAATTGAATTCTATTTGGGATTGAAAGGCAGTCTTGGTAAACGTACTTTCTTTAGCATCTATGGTTCGGTAGCCAATTATAAAAACATGTTGTTCTTCGGATTCGATTCAAGCAATTCATCCCAATTGCCTTTGTATGACAATGGCAAAGTAACCCTAACCACCATGCAATTGGAATTGAACCATCATTTTGGTGAAAAATTCAGAACAGGTTTAACGCTTACAAGCTATAACTATAGTATGGAGAAATTATTAAGCCCATACTCTAAACCCACTTTTGAAGCCAAATGGAACAACAGCTTGAACCTAGCTGATAAATTCTTATTTAGATTGGATTTGTTCTACATGAACGAAAGAACAGCATATAATATCAGCAACAGAAAAGAAGTGAAATTAAATGCTATGGTAGATGCCAATTTTGCCATTGATTATAGATACAACAAACATGTATCCGCTTTCTTAAACATAAACAACTTTGCCAACAACCAATACCAACGTTGGTTAAACTACAATGTATATGGCTTTAATGTGTTGGGTGGAATGACGTTTACTTTTTAGTTGATAGTTGTCGGTTGATAGTTGATAGAGGAATAGCCTCTATATGATAAGTTCTTAGTTGTTTTCTTTTGGGTTAACAAAGCTCCATTTGTTTTTGGTGTTAAACTTTCTATCAGCTTCGTATAGTTGTAAATAACTTAATGATGCTGGTATACAGGCTAATATAATGATTCCAAAAGAGTCTTCAAGGCTATTCCTACTAAAAAATAATGGTGGTATAATTGATAAGGTGATAATGCTTGTTGTAATAGAACCAATATAATATAAACCTGAAATTCTAGAATTATACTCTAACTTATATATTTTTCTAACATCTATATTGATAGTTTTTTTGTGCTCCATTATTGTCATCAATGGGAAATCATATTTAATTGCTTTTGCCTCAATATGCAATAAACCCGAATCAGTTTGATAATCTAAAGTAATAAATTTTGGTAGTCTAAAATGATAGATTCTTTCAGTTCCATTTTTCTTCAATCCAACTTTTTGACAGTAAAGGATACTAACATTAAGTAGAAGAATTAACAATAAAAAAACTCTATTACTTTTCATGAATTTTCCATTTTGAAGTCTTGTAAGAGGAAGGTAGATTTCTTATGAGATAATAACTACAAGTTCCTCCGACTAATGTTAAAACACTTGTTACTGGTAAAATAACAGCACCTTCGGATTTTAAATTAAATAATAAATCTAAACTAATATAACCGAATGCTAATGCAGAACCAACAAGCCCAACGGTTAGAGGAGATAAAACATATTCTCCTTTTTTATGAAAATTCATTTTAAGTATTTTATTTGAAGAGCAATCATAGATTTTATCTTGATTATAATATTTCTCAAAAACCAAACTGTCCCCAATTATTTTCTCAAGCATTAATCGCTTTTTAGTTCCATCCGCAAATGTGCAAGTAACAGATACCGGCAAAGTATATGTTTTTGAAACGCAATCAGAATTCTCTTTAAAAAATCTAATTTTCTGTTGGGCTTGCGTCAACAAAAAGCCAAATATGAAAATTAATAAGAGTGCTATTCTTTTCATCATACAAGTATATTGAATATTATCATCAAAATTCAACTCGGCTTTCTCTGCCCTTGCAGGCGACCCGCCTGCAAGATTTATATATGATGCTAAATCACTTTTTAAACCCGTGTCATAGTCACTACATGCATAATTTATCCTAAGAGTGCTTCGCTAACCCAAAGGATAGTGTTGATTAGACAGCCGATTATTTCCAAGA
>RGVD01000113.1 GCA_010027395.1 Bacteroidota bacterium | reverse complement strand
ATTACCAAAGAAGATGAAAACCATATTTGGGTAAAAGCTATGGCAGGCGAAGCTTGGCACGACTTTGTCATGTTTGCCGTTGACCATAATTATGCTGGGGTAGAAAACCTTTCTCTTATCCCCGGCTGTGTGGGTGCTGCACCTATGCAAAACATTGGCGCTTATGGTGCCGAAATCAGAGATACCTGCGACCATTTATTTGCCATCGAAATTGCTACGGGAAACTTGGTTAAGTTTACCAATGCTGAGTGCAAGTTTGGCTACCGCGAAAGTATTTTCAAAAACGAAGCAAAGAATAAATACATCATCTACAGTGTGGTTTTTAAGTTGAACAAAAACCCTAAACTAAACACTAGTTATGGTGCCATCAAGCAAACCCTTGATTCAAAAGGCATCACAGCCCCTAGCATTAAAGATATAAGTAATGCCGTAATTCAAATTCGCCAATCTAAATTACCTAATCCAAAAGAGTTGGGTAATGCAGGTAGTTTTTTCAAGAACCCAGAAATATCCAATGAGGTGTTTAATGATTTAAAACTAAAATACCCTGATATAGTAGGTTATCCAACTAGCACCAACATGACCAAAGTAGCAGCAGGTTGGCTAATTGAACAATGCGGTTGGAAAGGCAAAGTAGTCGGCCATACAGGTTCACATAAAAACCAAGCCTTGGTTTTGGTGAATTATGGAAATGCCACTGGACAAGAAATTTGGGATTTGGCCATGGCCATTAAAGAATCGGTTTATGGGAAATTTGGAATTCATATCAATCCTGAGGTGAATATAATATAAAAAATTTACATACTATTGGCAGGATACAATGGTGATTTTTATTCAGATTAAAAATTTATTTCTTGATATTTCTTAGCAGACAATAAATCAATCCTAGCTTTCAAAGACTTGTTGATTGGCATTCTTCCATAAATAGCCATGTCGTTAAGCTGTTTTATTTTTTTCAATGATATCTTCTTTATCAGAATCGTTTTAGGCTGATGGCCTTCTATTCTTTTATGGCTTATACTTGCATAAAAGTGCTATCAAAATTTATAATAAACCAAGAGTTCTGTTTCTGCATGCCGAGTTGTAATAAAAAAGGTACTGTAATACATTACAATACCTTCGTTATATAAAATGATATGTTTGATTTATTGTTTGAAGAACTTTTGAATCAACATACCTTTATCAGTAAGAGACTTTAAAATGTATATACCTTCTTTCAGGTTTGATACATCAATCTTGTTATTGGTAGTTTCACCCGAAAATATTTCTTGACCCATGCCATTGAAAATTATATAGTTTTTGCTTTCTACACCTTCAATGTATAGCGCATCCCTTGTAGGATTTGGATATAATTTGTAATCAGCAATAGAGAGGGTTGGATAACCAATCTTTTTGCCATCATAATCAATTATTATTCTCAGCGTGTCTAAGCCAAAATTTAATTGTGATTTTAACACACCTGTAAGGTTTCTTAATCCTAGAGTGAAAAAGCGAGTTCCATAATAAAAACTATCTGGAATTAAATTTAGTTTCACTTTTTTATAATTTGCATAACCAGGTGTACCAGGTTTGAAATTAACAGTTTGAGAATTTACATCGAAATGCAAACCATTTATAGCAGTACCATTTATTGGATATACATCTGCACCAGTTACATACTTTAATGTGTCTTGATTATCATTATATACAGCCAACTCAATATAGGCTGAGGTATCACTATTATTAAAATTATCAAAACCCTTTGGCAAGATAAATCCAAACTTAATCTGTGCATTGGCCTGTGTGCAAAGCACACATAAAAAGGCTATGCATATTACTTTTTGTAAGTTTTTGAACATAAGTATTGTGCTTAAATATTGTGCAATTATAATCAATTTTATGATTTTAAAAATCGACAGAAGGTTGTATGGTCTAAATTTTTATTTCACCCTTATCTCATCTCCGCTTTTGGCATGTATAATATCAAAGTTTTTATTCAAGAATTTTAATTGATTTATCGATAAGGTAAATTTCTTGCAAACTGAATCTATATTTTCATTGTCTTTAAGCGTATAGTAAATGTGTTCCTTAGCGATGTTAATTGATTTTACTGGCTTTTCAACCTTTTCTGGTTTTGTTTCAATTGGCTTTGTTTCAGGTTTTAATTCAATTGGTTTTGGCTCGGGTTCTATTTTCTTTGGCTGTTCCTCTATCTTTTTGTCACTTACCACTACCAATTGCTGACCAATTTTAATGGTGTCATTTGATAGGTTGTTTGTAGCTTTCAATTCGGTTTTGCTAATATTATACATTTTAGAAATGGAAAATATCGTTTCTCCTTGTCTTACAATGTGATAACCTGGAGTGGCTTGGGGCTCTTTGGTATCTGCTGAAGGTAAATTTGGATTGATGATAAGCTTTTGGCCCACTTCCAATCCAGTGCCATTTAGGTTGTTTAAGAATTGTAAGGCATCCACTCTGATATTGTATTTTTTACTAATACTGAAGAGCGTTTCTCCTTTTTGAACGGTATGGAAAAACGATAAATCTTTCTTCATCGATTCCAAAGTGTCAAAAAAATTCAAAGTGTTTTCTGTCGAAGGCTCTGCTGTTTCAATGTTTTTTATAGGATCTTCATACACCGTTTGGTTGTAAATCGTTGTATCTATCTTTTTAGGATTGCTATCATTTGGAGCAATAATGATTTCCTCTTTCAATTTGATTGTATCCCTTAATTTAATTGGGTTATTGCGTTTTTTGTTGAAATAAATTACCTCTCCATTGGCAGGCTCTTGGCCCAATGAAAGGTTATTTCTTTCTAATATTTTTTCTAACTTAATACCGAATTTTTGCGACAATTGGTGCATGGTTTCACCATTTTGTATCGTGTACTCTTCTACAAAGGTTTTATTTTTTTTCGATTTGATAAAAAGGGTGTCTCCTGCTTGGCATGTGGCGTTTTTGTCTAAATCATTAAACTTATACAATTGCCAAACCTTTATATCATAGTTTAAAGCAATTTGCGCTATGCTTTCATTGGCTTTTGCAGTAATGGCAGGCACTTCGTTGATTAAGATTTCTTGTCCATAGCTTTTTACAATTTGAGCTTTGTCTTCTTTCATTTCCTTATCTTCTTCATCACTCAGTTTTATCTCATCGTATTTGTGCAATTGGTGTTTTTCAATGAAGGCAATAAGCAATTCAGGATATTGTGGATTTGTGGCATAACCCGCTTTCTTGAGTCCGTATGCCCATGATTTATAATCTTTTTGGTCTAAGTCAAATAGGAATGCATAACGAGTACCGCTCATTAAAAAATCGGAGTGATCACGGTAACTATCTATGGCTGCATCATATTTTCTAAAACATTCTTGCAGGGCATCATCATCTTCAAAAATGGTTTTACCTGTCCAAGATTTACATTTGATTCCAAAGTGGTTATTACCTTCAACAGCCAATCGGCTATTACCATTGCCGCTTTCTAGTATGCCTTGTGCAAGGGTGATACTAGCAGGGATATGGCTACGAAACATCTCTTCAACAGCTGTGGCTGAATATTTCTCAATATACTGCTGAACAGTCATTTTAATAGGTGTTGCCAAGGGTTCGTTTTGGGCAAGCAAGCCAATATGTATCAAACAAAATAGTAGACTTAAAACCTTCTTCATCATTTGCAATTCTTAACAAACAAAAGTAAAACTATCCATTAAAATTGTTTAGCTGTTTGATTTAGCTTTTACAGCATATTACCAACAAATGAGCTATTTGTACAAAAAAATTGTCAGGTGCTAAATAGACATATCTCAGTTTAAGACTATTTTATGATGCAGTTTGCGAAGAAATCTTATTTTTGTTTCTTTACGTATTTCAATTCAAATCAATTATCAGAATGATGTTTTTAAGAAAAATTATAGTTGCCATTTTATTTCTATCACTAGGTTTCAGTGCTTTTGCACAGGTAAGGCAAAAGCCCAAGTGGATTCTTACTACCGACAAAAAAGAAATAAAAATAGGGGATGAGGTAGAATTGGTTTTTGAAAGTCCTATCGAAAAAGATTGGTATATGTATGCCAATGACTTTGATGCGAGTCTTGGTCCTATTGTGGCTTTTTTTGATTTTAAAAAGCATCCATCTTATAAATTAATTGGCAAGTTAAAACCTATAGGAACCAAGAAAATTTTTGATGATGTATGGAATGGAACTGTTTCAAAGTTTTTTCATAAAGCAGAGTTTCACCAAAAAGTTAAAATACTTCAAGCCAATCCAGTTATTAAAATAGCGGTTGAGTTTCAAGAATGCTCAGAGGTGAGCGGCATGTGTGTGAATTTTGAGGATGACTTAGAGTTTAAATTAAAAGTGAGTGAGGAGGCTGCTGCTACTCCCATTGAAACAAAACCTGAAACCCTTGATACATCTAAGCTTTCTGAACAAACTGCCGACACTTTAAAAACTATCAGTGTATCTGAAAATCAAACATCAAATAAGCAAGTGACAGGCACCTCAGATGTAGCGGGTGGAAACCAAAAATCTTTATTAGCCTTTTTATTCTTTGCCTTTCTAGGAGGTTTAGTTGCTGTTATTACGCCTTGTGTGTTTCCAATGCTTCCGATGACTGTGACCTTCTTTACCAAAAAGAGCGCTAATAAAGGTCAAGCCATCACCCGTGCCATGACCTTTGGATTATCTATCGTTGGCATTTATGCCTCATTAGGCTTGGTATTTGCTTTGTTTGGTCTTGGTCCTGATTTTGGTAATTGGCTCAGTACACATTGGGTTCCAAATATTTTATTCTTTGTTATCTTCATTTTGTTTGCAGCATCCTTTTTAGGCATGTTTGAAATCACATTACCGCATCAATTTGTAAACAAGGTAGACTCACAATCGAGCATGGGTTCTTTTGTAGGCATATTTTTCATGGCATTTACCTTGGCTTTGGTTTCTTTCAGTTGCACAGGTCCTATTGTTGGTAGTTTATTAATTGAAGCAGTTGGCGGTAAGTTTATGAAACCCTTATTAGGTATGGCCTCCTTTGGCTTTGGATTGGCATTGCCTTTCACCCTGTTTTCGATGTTTCCATCCATCTGCCATGCAAAACTTGCCAAAGAGTGGTGGTTGGTTAAATTCAGTAAAGGTGGTTCTAGGATTTTTAGAATTAGCTTTTGCCTTCAAATTCTTGTCTATTCCTGATCAAACCTACCATTGGGGATTATTAGACAGAGAGGTTTACATTGCTATTTGGATTGTTATATTCAGTTTAATGGGAATGTACTTATTAGGTAAATTAAAGTTCAGTCACGATAGTGATATTCCTTATTTGAGTGTTCCTCGATTGGGTATGTCAATAGCCACATTTGCTTTTGTGTTATATTTATTTCCAGGTCTTTTTGGTGCACCTTTAAAAGCCCTTTCAGGTTATTTGCCACCACAAGAAACCTTGGATTTTGATTTAAGTAAAAAGGCAAGTAGCCATGCAAAAATGATATGGGTGAAGTGAGATTCAAAGAGCTTTTTAAATTACCTCATGAAATCAATGGTTTCTATGATTACAAGCAAGCTTTGTCTTATGCCAAGAGAGTAAATAAGCCTGTTTTTATTGATTTCACAGGTCATGGTTGTGTGAATTGTCGAGAAATGGAAGCCAATGTGTGGAGCGATCCAGAGGTATTGAAACGTATGAATAATGACTATGTAGTAGTTGCTTTATATGTGGACGACAAAACGGAATTACCTCAAAACGAATGGTACACCAGCACCTACGATAACCGTGAAAAAAAAACCATCGGAAAACAAAATGCCGACTTGCAAATAAGTAAGTTTAATGCCAATGCCCAACCTTACTATTGCTTAGTAGATGGAGATGGTAATTTGTTGGTTCAACCAAAAGCCTATGATTTGGAAGTACCTCATTTTATTGAGTTTTTAGAAGGTGGTAAAAAAGCTTTTACAAACAAAAAATAAATTATTTATTTGATTATGAAAATCATTTTAAAAAAACCTTTTGGCTCCAAGGAAGTAAAAGCTGCAATTAGTTTACTTGTTAAGAAGAAAACTGAAACAAATAAAATGCTTAAACATTTTGGAGGATTAAAGCGAGGTTTTGATGGTTTGGAATATCAACAAATAGTCAGATAATTTAATATAGTTTAATAGATTAAGAATACAATCAAAGTATGAACAACATCAAACAACATTTTGAAGAAGCACATAGCGTTTTAAGTCAGTTTTTGTCTGACGATACTAATTTTAAAAACATTGAAGCTGCGGGAAAATTGATGGTTGAATCCATTAAAAACGGAGGCAAAATATTGAGCTGTGGCAATGGTGGTAGCATGTGTGATGCCATGCATTTTGCAGAAGAATTAACTGGTAAATACAGAAACGATAGACCGGCTATTGCTGCCATTAGCATGAGCGATGTGAGCCATATGGCTTGTGTGGGTAATGATTATGGTTATGATTATGTATTTAGTAGATACCTTGAAGCAGTAGGTAGAGAAGGGGATGTATTGCTTGGTATTTCAACAAGTGGCAATAGTAAAAATGTGTTAAATGCCATGGAAGTTGCTAAACGAAAAGGCATCAAAATTGTAGGTTTGACAGGCAAAGATGGTGGCAAGATGAATGGTTTATGTGATGTAGAAATACGCGCACCCCATGCTCCTTATGCTGATAGGGCCCAAGAAATTCATATCAAAGTTATTCATTCTTTGATTGATTATATTGAGAGAAACGTATAGAAATACTTTCGTTTCTTACGATTAATTGAAATTATCTTAATAAATTTTACCCCTTGGTTGAATTTTTAACCAAAAAACACAACATTTTATCATAGACCCGTTGTTGTGTCTTGCTAATTTCTTTAAGCTACATGAACTAGAGTGAAAATCCCAACTGTAATTTTCAAAATTATTATACACATTAACAAGCCTTATCTGTAAAATTTCTTGATTCCCTTTGCATAACATCCTTTCTTTTAGTAATTTCCCTTTCAATAATTGCATTCAAATGGGAAACAAATACACTTTCTTGAAGATTTATTTTATGAATAGATTTATAGCGGGAATGCTGATTCTCCTTGTATCTATAGGCTATTTACAAGCTCAAAATAAATTGGCCCCTGCCATCAGATATATGTTGACGCATCCACTCAATGCTGAGACTGAATCAAGCTATCCTTCCTTGTTTAAAATACAGGAAGTGAATGGATACTATGAAAATACAGGTAATTATCAGAAAGGTTATGTTTTGGTGGTGTATACAAAGAAGCCTGAAATATTAAATACCAAAGGTATTGTAGTGCAAAGTGTATTGCCCAAATTTGTTACCGCATGGTTTCCTTCATTGGCTTTGGCAGAAGAGCTATCTAGGAATAAAGAGATTCAGTACATAGATGCGCCTAGAATTGTAATGCCCAATAATGATATCAGCGTTGCTACCAGTGGTGCTGCGCTTTTGCATTCAGGCAATTTAAATAATACAGCTTATAAAGGTGACAATGTTTTGGTAGGTGTTTTTGATACAGGTATTGATTGGGATCATCCTGATTTTAGAAATGCAAGCAACCAAGCACAAAGTAGAATACTAAGAATTTGGGACCAAACCATAACCCCGATTGCTGGAGAAGTTTCGCCATCTGGTTTTAACTATGGAGTTGAATACACCCAAACACATATAAACAATGAGATTGATGGCACACCCGCAGGCTATGTAAGAGAGAATGATATCAATGGACATGGCACACATGTGGCGGGCACAGCAGCGGGAAATGGGGCTGCATTGGCTTCAGGAAAGTATAAAGGAGTAGCACCTAATGCAGATATTATTATTGTAAAAGGAGGTAATGGAAGTTTTTCAAGTACCAATGAAATTAATGGACTTACCTATTTTAAAAATGTAGCTATAGCCTTAGGTAAGCCAATCGTGGTAAACATGAGTATTGGCGGTCAGTTTGGTGCCCATGATGGGACCAATGCTGATGAGGTAGCAGTTGATAATTTTTGTACTTCAGCAGATGGCAGAGCAGTTGTGATTGCGGCAGGTAATGACAATGGATCATTGATACATCGTCAATTGGCATTGGCTGCAAATGGTTCGGGAACAATAACATTGAATGTGCCTACAGCAGCTTCAAGTTCATCAACTGATGTGTTTCAATTTTCCATGTATGTAAACAATACAAACAATGTAAACGCAACCATCACTGTTCCTGGTGGTGGCACAGTTGTGGCCAATGCAGGTCAAAGCAG
>RGVD01000112.1 GCA_010027395.1 Bacteroidota bacterium | reverse complement strand
TTTAATAATTCGTCAATTACATCCTCGCTTTTTACAAGTCCAATATAATGAGTGTAGTATGGTGGATGTTCTTCTGGTTTTGGTTTAGTTATCATGCCACGATATTAGGGTATTTTTCAAAAAATTTTATTTACTTCACAGCTTATTATATTATTGCTTCTATGAAAAGAATTTTTACACTCATAGCCTTTTTCGTTTTTGCCCAACAATTATCAGCCCAAGAGAACTGGTATCGCAGCAAAGACAATTCGTATTATTGGAAAAATCGCAAGCCTTTTGAAGGCTATTGGCAACAAGATGTGCATTATAAAATCAAAGCCCAAATTTCTGATAAAGATGATATAGTAGATGCCTCAGAAGAGTTGACCTATTATAACAACTCCAACGATACTTTGTATTTTGTGTATTTTCATTTGTACCAAAATGCATTTGTAAAAGGCTCGTACTTGGAGCAATTGAATTTGGCCAATAATTTCAAACAAAAGTTTGGCAAATACGAAGCCCAGGGCAAGGGCACAGAAGTGGAAAGTATGAAGGTGAATGGTGTTTCTACCAATATGACTTTGGATAATACCATCTTGAAAGTGATGTTGCCTGCTCCATTGATGCCTAATTCTTCTGTACTTTTTGCCATAAAATTTAAAACCTATTTTGATGCAGATGGCACACAACGCAGGCGCATGAAAATGTTTAAAGACAATTGGGGAAATAAGCAATATGACGGTGTGCATTGGTATCCTAGGATTTGTGTATATGATAGAAAATTTGGCTGGGAAACCGACCAACATTTGGGCAAGGAGTTTTATGGCGACTTTGGCAGCTATGATGTGGAATTGAGTTTGCCAAACAACTATGTGTTGGATGCTACGGGTGAATTGCAAAATAGGGCAGAAGTGCTGCCTGATGATTTAAGAGCAAAATTGGATGTAAGCAATTTTAAAGATAAGCCTTGGGACGAAAAACCTAGCACGATCATAGAAGCCAATGGCACTTTTAAAACATGGAAATTTCATGCCGATAATGTGCATGATTTTGCTTGGGTAGCCGACCCTACTTTTAGAATAGGTGAAGTGGAATTGAACTTGCCTCAGGACAATAACCGTAAGATAAAATGTGTATCATTAGCACAAGAGCCGCATGCAAGAGGTTGGCAAGATGCTGCTGCTTTTACTGCCAAAGTTATTGATGTGTATAGCCGAGATATTGGTGTGTATGCTTATCCAAAAATGATAGTAGCCGATGCCCGCGATGGTATGGAATATCCTATGCTAACCCTGGATGGTGGAAGCAGCCCGGGATACTATGGTTTGTTGGCGCATGAGGTGGGACATAATTGGTTCTTTGGAATGGTGGGCAACAACGAAACCTATCGTGCTAGTTTGGATGAAGGATTTACCCAGTTCTTAACCCATTGGAGCATGAGCAGATTGACAGGTGAAGAACCTAAACTGCGCAGCAAAAGCAAATATGTCAACAAATATTCTCGACCATTGGCACAACGCGAACAAACCAATTATTTGGGTTATATCCGTGATGCAATTAACAACGATGACCCTCAACTAAACACCCACAGTGATGATTTTGGGGGAGCCTTAAATCATGGTGGAGGCTATGGACATGTGTATTATAAAACGGCTACCATGCTATACAACCTGCAATATGTGTTAGGTGATGAAATGTTTTTGGGTGCTATGCAACATTATTTTAATCAATGGAAAATAGCCCATCCATATTATGAAGATTTTAGAGCAAGTATTATTCAATATAGCAAAACCGATTTGAACTGGTTTTTTGACCAATGGATTGAAACCACCAAGACCATTGATTATAGTTTGGAATGTGTGAAAAAGGCCAAGTATGAAGCCATATTGTTAAACCCACCTCATGGTTCTTACCAAACTTATAATATTACTTTTAAAAGAAAAGGCGAAATGCAGATGCCTTTGGATTTTACCATTAAAACAAAAGACTCGGCCTTTAAATTTTTGATTCCTAATAATTATTACACCAAGAAATTTGATGGTACGGTTTTACCAACTTGGAAAGGTTGGAGCTTGTTAAATCAAACGTATACTGCAAAAGTATATTTACCTTCAAATGCGAAAATTAAGGACATTGTCATAGACCCTAGCTATCGTTTGGCAGATGTTAACCTTTTAGACAATAGCCTGAAATGCCCAGTGCTGTTTACTTTCGATCATCAACTTAAAAATCCATTAGATAGAAAACACTATATCCTAAAATGGAGACCAGATCTGTGGTTTAATAATTACGATGGATTGAAGATGGGTGTACATTTTAATGGCAATTACATGAACCAAAAACATGTGTTTAGATTCACAGCTTGGTATAATTCAGGTATACTGTCAAATGCTGATTTTGATAAGTATAAATACAATGATATTTATCCAGCTTCTTACGCTTTTTCTTACCAGCATAGAATTGCTAAATTTACTGACATGCAATTGCAATCACGCTTGCTTGATGGATTGTTTTTAAATAAAATTGGTATTGAGAAAACGTCATATAACAACACCTTTAGAATCTTTGCTAAAAGCATGCGCAGGTTGGCCAAGTATTACCTACCGGCCTACCAAAACATCAACATAGAGAATACCCCAGTGTTGCCTAATCTTTCGGCATTCGATGCTTGGAACAATACCATTAATGCAGAGTTTGAACATAGGTATGATTGCAAAGCAGGCAATGGTTCGGCTATGATTGGTTTGCGCAGCACGGCATTGTATTCAACATTTGATTACACCAGTTTGTATGCACAAATTTTGCATCATAAAGAATTGGGCAAACTTGAATTTAGATCAAGGTTGTTTGCACAATACATGACTGGAACCAATGCCGCACCTGAATCTCAATTGTATTTGGCAGGAGGTAATGCAGAAGAAATGGTTGAAAATAAATTTAGTCGCGCTGCAGGTATTATTCCCGCGGATTGGTTTAGCTATGGAAGTAGCAGCAATCATTTTCACTCACAAGGTGGATTAAATATTAGAGGCTATGCGGGCTATCTTGTCCCTGTGATTGATGGAAGCAATCAATACTTGGCATATAGAGGTAATTCTGGAGCAAGTGTAAACTTAGAAATGGATTTCGACCAGTTTTTCCCTATTCCTGCTAAAGGCATTTTTAGACCATTCCACATGGATACCTATGTGTTTGCTGATGCAGGTATTTTGCAAAGCAATAGCAGCTTTATTACCGACTTGCAAAACACAGGCAAGGCTTATACTACACCGCTTATGGCAAGTGGCGGACTTGGTGCAGCTTTAACTATTAAGAGATGGGGTAAGTTAGATGATATCAAACCATTGACCATTCGTTTTGATATGCCCATGTATTTAAGCAATGCTCCTTATGTGGATGGCGATAATTTTAAATTCAGATGGATGATGGGTATTAGTAGGGCGTTTTAAAAGGATTTAAATAGGATTGCTTAACTGACAAAAACCATGTTTAAATATCTAATTATTGCAGCAGCTCTTGTGATTTTATCCGATAATTGCATTTGATTTATGAGTAAAACATACGATTGCATCATTATTGGCGGTGGCATTGTGGGCTTGGCTTCTGCTTATCAGTTGCTAAAACAAAAACCACATTTACGAATAGCTATTGTTGAAAAGGAAGCTGACCTTGCAGCTCATCAAACGGGACATAATAGTGGTGTGATACATTCAGGTATTTATTACAAACCAGGTAGTTTAAAGGCTCAGAATTGTATCAATGGCTACAAGATGCTGATTGCCTTTTGTGAAGAACACCAAATTCCTTTCGATTTGTGTGGCAAATTGATTGTGGCATTAGACGAAAAAGAGTTGCCTGAGCTAGATAAGTTGTATAACAGAGGTCTTGAAAATGGTTTAGATAAAATAAAGATTATTGAGAAAGAAGAGATAAAAAACTACGAGCCGAATGTAGCAGGAATAAAAGCCATAAGCGTGCCATACACAGGTATAATTGATTATACAAGCGTATGCTACAAAATAGCTGAACTCTTTGAGCAATTGGGCGGAGAAATTTTTACCAATCATAAAATTGAGGATATTATTAACTACAATGGTTTTAGTGAAATTGTAAGTCCCCAAAAAACATTTATCGCTAAGCAATACATTAATTGTGCTGGACTGCACTGCGATAAAGTAGCTGCGTATACCCATAAAAACATTGATACACGCATTATTCCCTTCAGAGGAGAGTATTATATGCTGAAACCAGAAAAACGCAGCCTCGTTAAAAATTTGATATATCCTGTTCCTGACCCTAATTTTCCTTTTTTAGGCGTGCATTTTACCCGTATGATTGATGGGGGAGTGGAGGCTGGTCCAAATGCTGTGTTTGCATTCAGGCGAGAAGGCTACAATATGAGCGATGTGGATGTGAAAGAGATGATGGAGTCTCTTACATGGCCAGGCTTTCAAAAGGTGATGATGAAGTATTGGAAAACAGGTTTGGGTGAATTTTATCGCTCATTCTCAAAAGCAGCTTTTACCAAGGCTTTGCAAAGGTTAATTCCAGATGTAAGAGAAGAAGATTTATTACCAGCTGAGTCTGGGGTAAGGGCCCAAGCTTGCGACCGATTAGGTGGATTAATAGATGATTTCAAAATTATTGAAGATAAACATGCCATTCATATTCTGAATGCACCAAGCCCTGCTGCCACTTCTAGCCTGTCTATTGGAAAAACCATTGCGGATAGTATGCGAAAAAGGTTTGATTAATATAATTGGCTTTTTTTGAAAAGAATAGAAAGACATGATTTCTAATTTATAGTTTCAAATCCTGAATTAAGCTTTTTCCTATTCACTTTTTATAGGCAGAGTTTCCAATTTTTTTCCCTACTGTTACTTATAAATCAGCTTTTTATTTTTGATTTAGTGCTTATCCACATTGCTCAAAATTTGTGGGTATTTTCTTCTGAAAGGCGCTTACAATTTGTTAACTTGCGGAGCATTTTGATTTTGGCTGGTTTTGTTCAGAAATTCTTACAATAGCCAAATATCAAGTATCAACAAAAATTTATGGCAGAAGACAGAATAATTCAAATTAACATTGAAGATGAAATGAAAACCGCTTACATCGATTATTCGATGTCGGTTATCGTGAGCCGCGCTTTACCAGATGTGCGCGATGGATTAAAACCTGTTCACCGCAGGGTGCTTTATGGAATGACAGAATTAGGCCTCGCATCAAACCGTGCTCACAAGAAGAGTGCGCGTATTGTGGGTGAGGTATTGGGTAAGTATCACCCACATGGCGATTCAAGTGTTTATGATACTATGGTGCGTATGGCGCAGCACTGGAACATGCGCTACATGTTGGTCGATGGCCAAGGAAATTTTGGTTCAGTGGATGGAGATCCACCTGCTGCCATGCGTTATACAGAAGCTCGTCTGCGCAAAATAGCAGAAGAAATTTTAGTTGATTTAGAAAAAAACACGGTTGATTTTAGACCGAATTTTGATGATAGCTTGCAGGAGCCAAGCGTTATGCCATCGAAGGTGCCAAATCTTTTGATGAATGGTGCTTCGGGTATTGCTGTCGGTATGGCAACCAATATGGCACCTCATAACCTTTCTGAGTGTGTGGATGGAATCATTGCTTACATTGAAAATAGAGAAATTACCATTCCTGAATTGATGAAATTTATCAAAGCCCCAGATTTTCCAACAGGTGGAACAATCTATGGTTATGAAGGAGTTAAAGATGCCTTTGAAACGGGTCGTGGTAGAATTATGATGCGTGCTAAAACAAATTTTGAGGTTAGCAAAACAGGAAAAAACCAAATTGTAGTAAACGAAATTCCATATCAAGTTAATAAATCTTCATTGATTGAGCGTACGGCCGAATTGGTGAATGAAAAAGTTATTGAAGGTATCAGCGAGGTGCGTGATGAGAGTGATAGAGATGGCATGCGTATTGTATACGATATAAAGCGTGAAGCAGTTCCAAATGTGGTATTGAACAAATTGTTTAAATACACAGCTCTTCAAACCTCTTTCAGTGTGAATAATGTAGCTTTGGTAAAAGGTCGTCCTGAAACCTTAAACTTAAAAGATTTAATTCGTCACTTTGTCGATCACCGCCATGAGGTAGTTATCCGCAGAACACAATATGAATTAGAAGAAGCATTAAAACGTGCACATATTTTAGAAGGTTTATTAATAGCTTTAGACCATTTAGACCAAGTTATTGCATTAATAAGAGGTTCAAGAACCCCGGATGAAGCAAGGACAGGTTTGATGGAAAACTTTAAACTGAGCGAAATTCAAGCAAAAGCTATTTTAGATATGCGTTTGCAGCGTTTAACCGGACTTGAGCGTGATAAGATTAAAGATGAATACACTGAATTGATGAAGTTTGTGGCTCGATTGAGTGAGATTTTGGCTGATGAAAACATTCGTATGCAAATCATCAAAGATGAGCTTATCGAAATGAAAGACAAATATGGCGATGAGCGCAGAAGTGTCATTGAAATGGTGGGTAATGAAATGAGTATGGAAGATTTGATTCCAGATGATGAAGTGGTGGTGACCATTAGTCATTTGGGATACATGAAACGTACCCAATTGAGTGAGTATCGCACCCAATCTAGAGGCGGTAGAGGTAGTAGGGGAGTTGCCAAGCGTGAAGAAGATTTTGTAGAACATATTTTTATGGCAACAAACCATAATTATTTGATGTTATTTACAGAGCAAGGTAGGTGTTTCTGGCTGCGCGTATTTGAAATTCCAGAAGGTGAAAAAACATCAAAAGGCAGGGCAATTCAGAACCTAGTAAATATGCCTGCAGATGATAAGGTGAAAGCATTCTTGAATGTAAAAACCCTTGTTGACGAAGAATATATTAACCAAATGAACATTATTATGGTTACCCAAAAAGGTACCATTAAGAAAACCACCCTTGAAGCATATAGCCGTCCTCGTGCAAATGGTATAAATGCCATCAATGTTAGAGAAGGTGATCAATTGGTTGAGGCAAGGTTGACCAATGGAACTAGCGAAATAATTATTGCTAGTCGTGAAGGAAAAGCCATCCGATTCAACGAAAGTAAGGTTCGTCCGATGGGTAGAAATGCCACAGGGGTTAGAGCAATAAGACTTGATGAGGGAGATGAGGTTATAGGTCTTGTGAGTATTGCTGATCCTAAATTAACCAATGTTTTGGTAGTAACTGAAAATGGAATGGGTAAGAGAAGTGAAGTGGAAGATTACCGCATTACCAATAGAGGTGGAAAAGGTGTAAGAGCCATGAATATTACTGAAAAAACAGGTAAATTGGTTGCCATAAAAGAAGTAGATGATACCAATGATGTGATGATTATTAATAAAAGCGGCATCACCATTAGGTTAAGTGTAAAAGATTTAAGAGTCTTAGGTCGTGTAACACAGGGTGTTCGATTGATAAATATTGGTGGTAAAGATGAAATAGCAAGTGTCGCCATTATTGATTACATTCCAGGTGTTGAAGAGGATGAAGAAGAAGGTTTGCTGGAAGAAGGTGCAGAGAGTCTAATTGTAAATGAAATAATTATTGATGATTCAGAAGAATTAATAGAGGATGTAGTTGAAGAAGAGGAAGAAGAAATTGAAGAGGAAGAAGAATTGAATGAGGGTAATTCCGAAGATTCAGATGAAAAATAATTCATTTAAAGCCCCCACAAAATGGGGGCTTTTTATTTTGTATATATATTATTTTCAATAAGTTGTAATTTCTCATTTATTTTTATTAGAAATTCCAGAAAAATAACTTTTGTAATTTGAAAAGATTTATATATTTGTCACACAATTTATAGAATAAGCTAAAATATACTTATGAAAAGAATTATTACTACAATCGCTTTATTAATGTCCCTGGGGGCCACATTGTATGCCCAGTTACCGACCTTCGAATGGAGGTTAGAAAACGAACAATTGACTAACACCACTACTTACCAATTCGATGTGAATATTTATAATACAGGCTCTACTGCCTTTGAGATGAGAGGTGGTACCATAGCATTTACATTAGATACAGCATGGGCAAATAGTGGTACAATTACAGTAGCAACTCCCTCAAGCGGAATGGTCGCAGGTCAGCAAACTGGAACTGCTAGTTTCGCACAACAAACTGCATCAGCTCCAGCGTATGTTAGAAAAGTAATTACTAGTGTAGGATCTGGCGTTGGTACCACTATTCCTGCTAATTCAATGATTAAGTGTTTTACCATAGTATTAACTAACACTACAAA
>RGVD01000111.1 GCA_010027395.1 Bacteroidota bacterium | reverse complement strand
TAGATTTGATACCATATAAGGACTCAAGAAAGGTATGATAGCAAAGTGACCCATCATTATCATAATCATCAGTAACATGGCCCACAATTGATTTTTGGTTGATGTAACATTCTTGATAATTTGCCAAGGGTTATTATCTTTTCCTGCTTCAATTTGTTTATTGATACTTGGCACATATTTGTAAATAAAATAAGCTACAGGAATGCCGCAAATGGCAAGAAACAAAAAAGGTGCATGCCAACCCAATTCGCTATGCGTGGCTATGAACAAACCAAATGGAACACCAAATACCGATGCCACCGAGAAGGCAGCCATCAAGGTTCCCATGGCTTGACCTCTGCGCTCGACCGGAATCACATCACCTACAATGGACAATACCACTGCGCCCATCACGCCACCAAAAATGCCCGTGAAAATGCGAGCAAAAAGCAACATCTCGTAATTGGGTGCAAGGCCACACATAAATGTACCAATGATGAATCCCGTGTATAAAAAACTAAGTGCAGTTTTACGATCAAATTTATCAATAATAAAAGCCGAACAAAAGCCCGAAATCCCTGCTGAGATGGTATAAGAAGATACAATGATTCCAAATTGCTTTGGGCTAATATCGAAGATGCGCATAAGCTGTGGGCCTAAGGGCATCATTATCATGAAGTCCATGATGTTGGTAAAATTGAGAGCTGCCAATGTTAGCAACAATACACGTTCGTTTTTCTGCAATATGATGTTTTGTTATTTCGTTAAATCGTAATTCGTTATTGCGTAAATTAGTTATTGAAAATTCGTAATTCCTAATTCCTAATTCCTAATTAATAATTCTTAATTAAGCAAGCATTCCCTTCGCACTTTCCAATGCAGCCGATAGGCCTTCCAATTTGTTACCACCAGCAGTTGCATAAAATGGCTGTCCGCCACCGCCACCTTGAATATGCTTGGCTAATTCTTTGATGATATTACCGGCATGCAGTCCTTTTTCTTTCACCAAATTATCGCTGATGATAACACTTAACATAGGCTTGCCATTCAAATCGCAACCCAATACGCAGAACAAATTCTCTACCTCATTCTTCAATTGGAAGGATAGGTTTTTCAATTGTTCAGCAGATGAAATGCTAACTTGCTGTATAAGTTGAATGCTTGATGATGTTGAAACGATTTTTGTTTTCAATTCATTTTTTAATTGAACTGTTTTTTCGTTTTCAAAAGCCTCCAATTTTTTCAATAAAGCAGCTTTGTCTTCTAACAATTGTTCAACCGATTTAACAATGTCTTTTGTATTTAAAGTCTTACTTAAACTATCCACTGAAGACTGCCAACTATCCACTAAGTTTTGAGCCGCATCGGCAGTGATGGCTTCAATCCTACGCACGCCTGCTGCTACAGCCGCTTCACTTGTTATTTTAAACAAACCAATTTGGCCAGTAGCTTTCACATGTGTGCCACCACAAAGCTCACGGCTATATTTGTCATCAAAAGTGATAACTCGCACCGAGTCGCCATATTTTTCACCAAACAACATCATAGCGCCTAAAGTTTTTGCTTCTTCGATGGGCACACTTCTGCGCTCATCTAAGCTTATGTTTTCGCGTATTTTTTTGTTTACAATTTTCTCCACTTTAGCAATTTCTTCTTTGCTCATGGCAGCAAAATGAGAGAAATCGAAACGCAAGTATTCATCATTTACCAATGAACCTTTTTGTGCCACATGAGTGCCCAATACTTGACGCAAAGCTGCATGCAATAAGTGAGTAGCAGAGTGGTTGTTTTCGGTTAGTTTACGTTTGTCAGCATCAATGCTTGCTGTAAAATTTGCTTCTACATTTTCAGGTAAAGCATTGGCAAAATGGATAATTAAATTGTTTTCTTTTTTTGTATCAACAATGGCAATTTTTTCATTGGCATTACTTATAAAACCAGTATCACCAATTTGCCCACCACCTTCAGGGTAGAAAGGCGTTTGGTTAAACACCAATTGGTAGCTTTCTTTTCCCTTTGCTTTTACCTTGCGGTATTTCACAATTTGAATATCTGCTTCGGATTGGTCGTAACCTAAGAATGCCTCACCCCGGCCCTCTCCAAAGGAGAGGGAGTTGGTTTCTACCCAATCGTCTGTAGTTAATTCGGTGGCTTTACGTG
Source organism: Bacteroidota bacterium (assembly GCA_010027395.1). Taxonomy (GTDB): domain Bacteria; phylum Bacteroidota; class Bacteroidia; order UKL13-3; family UKL13-3; genus RGVD01. Next base: position 6,178 of record RGVD01000111.1, on the reverse strand, counting down.
AACGTGCTTTTTGTTTTTGAAGTTCTTCTTCGAAACCAATCATGTCAACAGACCACCCATTTTCTTTTGCTAGTAATTGAGTTAAATCTATTGGAAATCCAAAAGTGTCATAAAGCTGAAAGGAAGTCTCTCCATTTAAAATTAAATCACTTTGTCCTTTAAAATTTTTATCATTTGCATGATCAATTGTAAAGGTAGCTTCTAACATTTCGATTCCTCTTTCTAATGTCTTTAGAAAACTTACCTCTTCTTCTCTTATCACCTTACTCACAAAATCTTTTTGTGCATGCAATTCAGGGAAAACATTTTTAAAACTATCTGAAATCAACAATGCCAATTGACACATGAATGGTTCTTTGATGCCTAAGAATTGGTATTGGTAACGCACTGCCCTGCGCAATATCCTGCGTATTACATAGCCTGCACCATTGTTGCTGGGCAATTGTCCATCGGCAATGGCAAAGCTTATGGCACGAATATGATCGGCCATAACACGCATGGCTATGTCTCGTCTCCGCTCGACATTACCTACACTTTCATCCTCAGATGCTGAGAATTTATATTTTATTCCCGAAAAGTTTTCGATGAATTTGATGGTAGGTACAAATACATCTGTATCATAGTTACTTGTTTTACCTTCAATGGCACGCACCAATCGCTCGAAGCCCATACCTGTGTCTACATGTTGTGCAGGAAGTTTTTCTAGGCTACCATCAGCCTTGCGGTTAAACTCCATAAACACATTGTTCCAAATCTCAATCACTTGAGGGTGGTCATTGTTTACCAAAGTTTTTCCATCCACCAAAGCACGCTCTGCATCTGGTCTTAAGTCGATATGAATTTCAGAACAAGGTCCGCAAGGGCCTGTATCTCCCATTTCCCAGAAATTGTCCTTTTTATTTCCATTTATAATACGCTCTTCAGCAATCCATAATTTCCAATTATCAAATGCCTCTTGGTCGAATGCCAATCCTTCTTTGGCATCACCTTCGAATACGGTTACATACAGTCTGTCTTTAGGTAGTTTGTACACATCCACCAAAAGCTCCCAAGCCCATTCTATGGCTTCTTTTTTAAAGTAATCGCCAAAGCTCCAATTGCCCAACATTTCAAACATGGTATGGTGGTAGGTATCTACACCCACTTCTTCCAAGTCGTTGTGCTTTCCGCTTACACGAAGGCATTTTTGGGTATCTACCACACGCTTGTGTTTAGGTGTTTCGTTCCCCAAAAACCAATCTTTAAATTGGTTCATACCCGCATTGGTAAACATCAATGTTGGGTCGTTTTTAACAACGATAGGGGCTGAAGGCACTATTTTATGTCCTTTGCTTTCGAAAAATTCTAAAAATTGTTGGCGTATTTCGGCTGATGTCATTCTTGGTTCTTTAATCGTTATTTAGTTATTGCGATATTGATTCTTGCTGATTTTAAGCTAAAAAAAAATTACTTTCGCATTCTGGTTTTTAAAAATTATCACACAAATTCAATAATAGCTAAATTTACGCAATAACTTAAAAAGGTTGGCAAAGATAAAATACTTTTATAATCCCCATAAACTCGATTTCGAGAAAGTACGCACAAGTTTTACAAGCGTAATTTTAAGATTTTTCGGATTTCTTTCCGCTTCCATTGTGGCGGGGGCTATCATGGTATTGGCTTTATACAGCTTTATCGACTCACCAAAGGAGCGAATATTAAAGCGTGAGAACGAATTGTATCGCGAAGAATTGCGTAGAATGGAATACCGCGTTAGTGAACTTAGCACCAGTATGGCTGAGTTGCAAGACAAAGATGCTACTATTTATCGAGCTATTTTTGAGGCCGAGCCTGTTAAATATAAATCAACCAAGGTTAATCCCAACTCTTACAAATACAAAAGTATTGCTGGTCTGGAATATGCTGCAGAGCTGGAGAAATTAAGCAATAAAATTGATGAGTTAACTGGGATGGTTACCACCCAAAATAGGTCTTTTGATGAGTTGACTAAATTGGCTCAAAACAAAACTGATTTCTTGGCTTCTATTCCTGCCATTCAGCCCATTGCCAACAAAGATTTAAAACGCATTGCTTCAGGTTTTGGATATAGGGTTCATCCAATATATAAAACTTACAAATTTCACTCAGGCATAGATTTTACTGCTCCTCGCAGAACACCTGTGTATGCCACAGGAAATGGCACAGTTGAAATTGCCAAGTATGAGGGTAGGGGATATGGCAATCATATTATTATCAATCATGGTTTTGGTTATGAGAGTTTGTATGGGCATTTAAGCAGCATTGAAGTGAGCGAACGTCAAAAGATTAAGCGTGGTGAGTTGATAGGCTACGTGGGTAGTACAGGTACTTCTACTGCACCGCATTTGCATTATGAGGTAGCAAAAAACAACAAGAAAGTAAATCCAATTAATTACTTCTTTAATGATGTTACCGAGGACGATTACAATGCCATCAGAGATATTGCTTCTCGCCAAACACAGTCGTTTGATTAATGTGAAAGATATTTAACCGCAAAGACAGAAAGGTTTTTCGCTAAGGACGCAAAGGGATTATGACACCTGCCCTTACAGGCGTCTCGCCATTAAGAATCAATTTCAAATTAAACACTAGTTATAATGGCAAAGGAGGCACGAAGCCTCCTTTGTTTGTTTAGCAAAATGATAAGCCGGGTTCTGTTTCATACCGAATTTAATCAGCATATATCTATCATTTATCTAGCTGTATTATCACTAATACAATCATAAGCAGCCTACCCATTGCACGTCATAACGAGCAGCCATGTGGCAATTGCTTGCCTGTGCAACCTATTTGGCCTTGCAACATGTGAGGTTTACCTAGCACCCTTTGTTGCCAAAGGGCCGGTGGTCTCTTACACCGCCTTTTCACCTTTTCCTTCAGTGGTTGCCCGCTGCTTGGTAGTTTGTCTCTGCGGTACTTTCTGTTACCTATACATTATATATAAGCACCCATCCGTTAGATGGCACATTGCTCTGTGTTGCCCGGACTTTCCTCTTCAATTGCTTGAAGCGATAGCGCATTTTGCCCGTCAAAGGTATGCGAAAAGATTGAAAAGCGGCCTAAAACAAAAAATCCCGATAACATTTGTTATCGGGATTTTAAGGTATAAGTTTAGAAAAATTAGTTGTTTTCTAACTGTGCTTTTAATTCAGCTAAACCATCAACGTCAGCAAATGTCGATTTCTCGTTGCTATCATTTAATTTTTTAGTTGCTTTAGCAGTTGCATCTTTAACACTTTCTTTTTTCTTGTCATCTGCTTTTTTCTCTTCAATCACATCACCTTTCCAGATGGCAGTGTGCGAAAGAACGATACGTTTATTGTCTTTGTTAAATTCAATAACTTTAAACTGTAATACTTCGTCTTCTTTAGCAGTTTTCTTATCTTCTTTTTGTAATTGTTTAGTAGGAGCATAACCTTCAACACCATAAGGTAAAGCTATGATTGCGCTCTTATCTTCCAATTTAAGAACAGTACCTTCGTGGATTGTTCCTACAGAGAAGATTGATTCGAAAGCATCCCAAGGATTTTCGTCAAGTTGTTTATGACCTAAACTTAATCTACGGTTTTCGCTATCTACTTCTAATACCAATACATCTAATTCTTGGTCTTTTTTCACAAACTCGTTTGGATGTTTGATTTTCTTAGTCCAGCTTAAATCAGAAACGTGTATTAAACCATCAACACCTTCTTCTAATTCAACAAACAAGCCATAGTTGGTCATGTTGCGAACGATACCTTTGTGCTTGCTACCAACAGTGTATTTTTCAGCAATGTTAGTCCAAGGATCAGGGTGCAATTGTTTAATACCTAATGACATTTTACGCTCTTCTTTGTCAAGAGTGATTATCATAGCTTCTAACTCGTCACCCAACTTCATAAAGTCAGAAGGGTTGCGTAAGTGTTGGCTCCAGCTCATTTCACTCACGTGAATTAAACCTTCAACACCAGGAGCGATTTCTAAGAAAGCACCGTAATCAGCGATATTAACTATCTTACCTTTTACTTTGCTACCTACAGCTAACTCTTGGTCTAAACCATCCCAAGGATGACCTTGTAATTGTTTTAATCCTAAAGATATACGTTTTTTCTCATCATCGAAGTCGATAACAACCACGTTGATTTTTTGATCCAATTGTAATACTTCTTCTGGGTGATTGATACGTGCCCACGAAATATCTGTGATATGAAGTAAACCATCAACACCACCTAAATCGATGAACACACCAAATGAAGTCATGTTTTTAACAGTACCTTCAAGAACTTGTCCTTTTTCTAATTTAGATAAGATGTCTGATTTTTGCGCTTCGATATCTTCTTCGATTAACACTTTATGCGATATAACTACGTTTTTGAATACGTGGTTAACTTTTACCACTTTGAATGGCATAGTTTGACCTACATACACATCGTAATCTTTGATTGGTTTTGTGTCAATTTGCGAACCAGGTAAGAAAGTATCAAGGCCAAATACCTCAACTACTAAACCACCTTTGGTACGAGATTTAACATAACCGTTAATAACCTCATCATTTTCGTTTGCTTTAATAATGTTATCCCAAGCGCGTTCGCTAACGGCTTTTTTACGAGATAAAATTAATTGTCCTAAAGCATCCTCTTTGGTTTCTAATAAAACCTCAACCACATCACCTGCTTTTAAATCAGGCATGTCTCTGAATTCAGTACGTGCAATAAGTCCATCAGATTTAAAACCGATGTTAAGCACTACTTCTTTTTCTGTAAATCCAACTACAGTTCCTTTAACAATTTCTTTTTCGTTAATTGAACTAAGTGTGTTTTCATAAAGCGCTTCCATGTTTTTGCGCTCATCTGCCGAATAGTTTCCAAATCCGGCAACGTCCATACTCCAATCTTCCGATACTTGATTTTATGCGGGTTGTTTTATTAATTATTCAAATTGCTGTTCCATTTTGGGAAATACTCAAATTTTCGTATCAATGCGACATCTACTTAAATAAAATAAATATCAATTTGTATAAAAAATCATTTGTTAACATACTAATAATAGTGAAATGCTGAGGGTAACATTACATTTACAACTGATTTTAGGTTCCAAAATTATAAGTCTTTGATAAATACCGTCAACAAAAATTTATTAAAATTAACTTATTATGAAGGAAATCTAACAAATCGATTGCTTTATCAGAGTCGCCTCCGTTTTACTATTTTTATTATTTTCAAGTTTACCCAATAAATAATTTGGGTTCAATCTTGAAGTGCTGTTATTCAGCCTTTGTTAATAAAATCAATTCAATCTGATTGATATAACTTTAATTATTTAAGTAAAAGTAATATGGAAAAAATAAATACAATTAAGAGATTTCTAAAGTTAGTTTTTTTAGTCGCCCTGTTGACAGGGGTAATTATTAATAAAGCTTTAGCCCAAAGCCCAACCACCGGAAATTATTCAGTTTGTAGTAACGGTTCAGTTGTCGGTGGTTTAACTTCTACCAATGGATTTGTGGGTACACCCGTACCTAATTTTACAGGTAATACAACTGGAGCTCCAACAATTACAAGAGGAAGTTGTTCCTCAGCTTCAAATCTTTATAATTACCGGACTCATACTTTCACAGCACCTGTTTCTGGGCTTTATACATTTAATATGTGTGCAAGTGGCACAACTTGGGATTCTTATTTATACCTCTATAACGCCACGAGTGTAAGTCAATTAGATGCTTGTAGCAATATAATCTCTCAAGATGACGATGCCTGTGGCAATGCTGGTTTTTCTAAGATCTCAAATGTTTCGCTAATTGGAGGTAATGTTTATACACTGTTAGTGACAAGTTACGGTATAAATCAATCAGGTGCGTATACCATAACCACTAAAACCCCAGATGGTGTAGAATGGTATACTGCGCCTAGTGTAGATATGTTAGGTAGAGAAGTTTATTACAACTCATATATATTATCTGGTTCAAGTGATGAATTAGAAATCACCAACCTAAACGTTAAATCTGGAAGCTACAACATCATCATCACTTCAGGTGGTGAGGTAATTGGTAGAAAATCATTTATTGTTGTATCTAACTAACAATATAAAATAAAAATTAAAAGTCGATGATAAAAAATCATCGGCTTTTTTTATGCCTTTAGGTATGATTTAAAACAAAAAGACCTTACAAACTAGTTTGTAA
>RGVD01000012.1 GCA_010027395.1 Bacteroidota bacterium | reverse complement strand
TGCACACAGATGAAACTAACGCCAGAAGAGGCCATCAATGCATCTACTATCAATGGAGCTTATGCTTTGGAATTGAGCCATACACATGGCAGCATAAGCAGAGGAAAAATAGCCAATTTGATAATTACAAAAACAATTTCTAGTTTAGCCTTTTTGCCTTATAATTTTGGGAGTGATGTAATAGAAAGTGTTGTTGTGAATGGAAATCTGATGTAAGTCGCTTTAAAATAAGCAAATATTGATGTAAGTTTGCTACATTATGAAAGACGCAATGGAACTTACAAAATCTGATTACTTTATCAATTTAGAGCACACTTATGGTGCGCATAATTACCATCCCATACCAGTAGTACTTGAAAGTGCTAAAGGTATTTTTATGTGGGATGTGGAAGGTAAAAAGTATTTTGATTTCCTATCTGCCTATAGTGCCGTTAACCAAGGTCATTGCCATCCTCGTATTGTAGATGCAATGATTAAACAGGCGCAAAAATTGGCTTTAACCAGTCGCGCCTTTCACAATAACTTACTTGGAGAATATGAAAAATTCATTACCCAATATTTTGGTTATGACAAAGTATTGCCAATGAATACAGGTGTTGAAGGTGGTGAAACCGCCATAAAATTAGCCAGAAGATGGGGATATGCTGTCAAAGGTATTGTTGAAAACAAAGCAGAAATTATTTTTGTTGATGGTAACTTTTGGGGAAGAACTATGGCCGCAATCAGCTCAAGCAATGACCCAAGTAGCTTTGCTGGTTTTGGACCGTTTATGCCGGGGTTTTCTTTGATACCATACAACGATTTAGAAGCTTTAGAAAATAAATTCAAATCAAACCCCAATATCGCGGCTTTTATGTTTGAGCCTATCCAAGGCGAAGCAGGCGTTGTGGTTCCTCAGGAAGGCTACTTGCTTGGTGTTCGCGATTTGTGTACTAAATATAATGTATTGATGATTGCTGATGAAGTGCAAACTGGACTTTGTCGCACAGGCAAAATGTTGGCCTGCGATCATGAAAATGTGAAACCTGATTTATTGGTTTTAGGCAAGGCCCTTTCGGGTGGTTTGATGCCTGTAAGTTGCGTGTTGGCCAACGATGAGGTAATGCTAGGAATAAAACCTGGAGAGCATGGTAGCACCTACGGTGGAAACCCTGTGGCATGTGCCGTGGCAATGGAGGCTTTAAAGGTATTAACTGACGAGAAACTAGCAGAAAACGCTGAAGCGATGGGTAAAATTTTTCGTGAGCGTATGGAAAATTTGATGAGCAAATCAAACCTAATAACCACCGTTAGAGGTAGAGGTTTATTGAATGCTATTGTTATCAAGCCTTTTGGTGATGGTAAAACCGCGTATGATGTTTGTTTGCAACTTAAAGACAATGGATTACTAGCTAAACAAACTCACGGAGATATCATTCGTTTTGCGCCACCTTTGGTGATTAATGAAGACCAAATACATGAAGCTTGTGATATCATTGAAAAAGTGGTTTTGGGACTAGGATAGAATTTTTAACTATTGATTTTTAATTTCTAATTTTTCATCTCATTAATTCAAACAACACACTCTATCTGAGTTGCACATAAATATTTTACTTCAAAAACTTTAACTAGCCTATTTCGTTGGATTCAATATATTTGAATAAACATCAACGAATTATGAGAAATTTTCTTTTACTTTTTTCTTGCTGCTTTTGGCTTGTTAATACGTATGCTCAAAGCAATTATCAATTCACAAACCCTGCAATTGAAAGCATTCTCAAGGGTAATTACAATTCAACTTTGTACAACAATGCTCTGAAACCTTCTCCAAAAAACGAAATTATTGACAATATATTCAATGGAGTAAACCAAGACTCTTTGCTAAACTATCTTATGCAATTAAGTTCGTTTACCACCCGTAATACTGGCTCGGATACAGTTTCAAACACCCTGGGAATTGGAGCAGCTCGCAGATGGGCACATGCAAAATTTGAAAGATTTTCAGCACAAAACAATAAACGTTTGTTGGCTTCATACTTTCAATTCGATAAACTAATTTGTAGTTCAAATCAGCATAGAAATATCATGGCCATATTACCAGGATCGGATACAAGTTATAAAGGGTTTGTTTTGATTGAAGCCCATTTAGATAGTCGTTGCGAATCAGTGTGTGATACCCTTTGCTTAGCACAAGGCATGGAAGATAATGGTAGTGGATGTGCTTTATTACTTGAATTGGCAAGGGTTATGAGTTCAAAAAACTACAGACGTACCATTGTATTTATGTTAACCATAGGTGAAGAACAAGGACTGGATGGTGCCGATGCTTTTGCCAAATATTGTAAATCAAATAATCTAAATATCAAGGCGGTTTTTAACAATGATGTAATTGGAGGAATTATTTGCGGTAAGACTTCCTCTCCTCCAGGTTGCCCCAGCGAAAATGAACGAGATAGTATTAATGTTAGGATATATTCTGCAGGAACAAATTTATCCTCATACAAAGGTTTAGCAAGGTTTGTGAAATTGGAATTTGAGGAAGAAATGAAACCCAAAATGTCCATCAAAACCATCGTAAATTTAATGAATGCAGAAGACCGCACGGGCAGAGGTGGTGATCATATTCCTTTCCGTCAACAGAATTACAATTCAATAAGATTTACAAGTGCCAATGAACACGGAGATGCCAATCCAGTTGCAGGTTATGCTGATCGTCAGCATAGCACAAGAGATATTTTGGGTAAAGATTTTAATAACGATAATGTTATTGATAGCTATTATGTAAGTACATCATATTTACAACGAAACTGCCTACTCAACGGAACAAGTATTGCCATGGCTGCGAATGGACCGAATGTACCTGAGTTTAGCATTACCAATGTGGGCAATGGCATTACCATTGTTTTTAAAAATCCAATTTCACCTAATAATTATAGGGTAGGAATTAGAACTAGGAAAATTGATTTTGATACTGTTTATAAAGTTAATGGACAATCGGACTTCACACTTTTTAATGTAAAAACAGATAGTATTTATTATGTATCTGTGGCGAGATTTGATGATGAAAACATTGAAAGTTTATTTGCAACTGAACAATTAGTGAAAGTAAAAGGTGCTCCAAATTCAGGAATAACTCATTTAACTCTGACAGAAAAAAGAATACATTTTATTCCTGTCAGCCCAAATCCTGCGGATGAAACCCTAAGCTTTGCTGTATGGGTAAAAAACCCGGTAAAAAATGCAAAAGGCCTAATTGAAATAAGAGACACACAAGGTAAATTGGTAAGCAGTCTTCCGATTGCCTTGGATGCTGAAGTAAATGAAGTATTATATGAACATGGATATAATGCCAAAGGTCTTTACCATTGTGCTTTGTTTATCGAAGGAGAAATAGTTGATACCCAAAAATTGATTTTTAAATAATCAAATGGGTGTTGATAAAACTTTTTCAAGCCATTGATTTTAATTATTCAGGCATATACATTTACAACATGAATAAGACGTTTATCATTTCAATTATAACTAGCGCAGCTTTATTGGTTGCTGCTTGTGGTGGTAGTGACACCCCAACGCAAGAAACAAGTGCTATAAGTAACAATAATACTGCAAGCACCGAAAGTAAAAATGCAATTTCAATTCCAACAGAGATTGAAGCTTTATTGAGTAAAAACACCTGCACAACATGTCACGCTGTAGAGACAAAATTAGTAGGCCCAGCCTATAAGGAAGTAGCTCTGAAAAATTATACAGCCGAACAAATGGTGGAATTGGTGCACAAACCTAAACCTGAGAATTGGCCGGGTTATGCACCAATGGCTGCATTGCCAGATGTGCCAACTGAAGACATCATAAAAATTGCAAATTGGATTAACACATTAAAATAAATAATCAAATCTCAATATGACCATGTAATTTAATAGTTGCATGGTTTTTTTTGTTTTTTATCTCCAATTTTTATCTACAAACTACTCTCGAATTAATATACTTTTGCCCATTATTCAAATATCGCATTGAAAAATTTCGCATCTATAAATCCATATACAGAGGAGTCACTAGCTCAATATGATTTCATCTCCTCAATATTACTGGAAGAAAAATTAAATTCGGTTCATGCACATCTTGATACTTGGAAAAAAAAATCCTTTATAGAAAGGGGTGAATTCTTCTTGAAGCTATCCTTTCTATTAAAACGTGATGCTGATAAGTTAGCTGAACTGGCTTCTATTGAAATGGGCAAATTACTTCATGAAGCCAAAGCAGAGGTATTAAAATCAGTTTCGGCATGTGAATTTTATGCTACGCAAAGTGAACAAATTTTAAAAAGCCACAAAACAGAAATTGAAAACAATAATTCAATTGAAATTCAATTCCAACCTTTAGGAACTGTGCTGGGTATTTTCCCTTGGAATTTTCCATATTGGCAAATACTTCGGAGTGTTATTCCTATTTTAATGAGTGGCAATACCATGTTAGTAAAACCTGCGCCCAATGTACCTAAATGCAGTATTTCTTTACAAGAAATTTTTGAAGAAGCTGGATTGGGTAATTATGTTAAAACTATATTTGCAAACGACTCTCAGATTGAAAGTTTGATAGCTGACGATAGAATAAAAGCAATTACCTTAACAGGCAGTGAAAAAGCTGGATCCATTGTAGCATCAACTTCTGCCAAACACATTAAAAAATCAGTTTTAGAGTTAGGAGGAAGCGACCCCTTTATCGTATTGGAAGATGCTGATATGGATGAATGTATTCCTGTTGCCATCAATTCACGTTTTCAAAATAATGGTCAAAGTTGCATTGCAGCAAAACGTTTCATCGTGAACAAAAATATAGCTGAGGCATTCACACAAAAAATTATAGCAGCTACAAAAAAACTTCAAATGGGTAATCCATTAGAAAATGGAATAAACATAGGACCGATTGCTCGCAAAGATTTATTTGAACAATTAAACAAACAAGTTACGGATTCAGTAAACTCGGGAGCAAACCTCATATTTCAATCTGAGCAAAAAATGAATAATGGATACTTCTACCCTCCTACCATTTTGGGCAACATAAAACCTGAAATGCCCGCATATAGCCAAGAACTGTTCGGTCCTGTATTGAGTTTATTTGTTGTAGAAAATGATAAAGAAGCAATTCAATTAGCAAACAACACACGATTTGGTTTAGGAGCATCTGTATGGAGTAAAAACTTGATTAGGGCAAACGAAATAGCTGAACAAATCGAAAGCGGTCAAGTATTTATCAATCGCTTGGTTAGAAGTGATGTTAGATTTCCATTTGGTGGTGTAAAACACTCAGGATTTGGAAGAGAGTTGGGTGAGTTTGGTTTGAAAGAATTTTGCAATATTAAATCCATTATCACTCAAAAATAATTCAATCCTATTAATCCATAGGAATCAGGATTATTTCATGCACATCAAAAGGCTATAATTTACTAATCTAATTAAAAAAGAATGGCCTCCAAACTTTCGTTTGGAGGCCATTTTATTTTGATTTAGAAATTATCTAATCAAGGTCACCGAACCTCGAGTTTGCTGGTCTGTTCCACCTTTAAATCGGTAGTTCAACACATAGAAGTAAACTCCTTCAGCACATTCTGCACCGTCATTAAAGCTTTTTCCATTCCATTTTATATTTGGATCTGTAGATTCAAATACCCTGGTTCCCCAACGGTTATAAATTATCAATTCAAATTTATCATAACCCGTGATATCTATTTTGAAATCATCATTTAAACCATCGTTTCCTGGAGTAAACACATTTGGTATCTTAATATTCGTTTTAAGTACATGTTTAAATGTTTTACAGATAGAATCAGGGCAACCTGGATTAAGCGTGCTAGCTTTTAAGCAAACTGTGAATGTTCCATCCTCATTAGAGAAATCAACACCTTTTAAATCCAAATTAAATGAATCAGCCCTTTGCAACACAAGTGGATTGGTTTTTATTGGTACTATTTGGGTTCCTTGTGAACGCGGCTTCATTATTGAACCATCAGAATTGTAAATTGTCCAAGTGTAAACATCTGTGAGTGTTTTATCTGACAAATTCTTTAAATCATACAATCCATCTCCTACTGATAATGAATCAAAGTCGGCCTTGGTTGAAGTGGTGAAGACTCTTACCGTATCACTTCTTTCACAAGATGCTATGGCCTCAGGCGATGTTAATCCTAATGAGCGTATAAATCTACTTGATGATGCTACAATATTGTAGGTTCCTCTTTCAGTAAATCTATATTGGAATGAACTATCTCCAAGGAAACTAGTTTTCAATAAACTATCTATTTTCCTCGTATATGCTGAGTCCCAAATATCAAAAGTAAAACGATTGATTGAATCAAAATCCGATCTGTTTCTAATTTTGAATATTTCGCCTACACACATCCTTTGTTTTGATGTTTGAATTTTAACCTCTGGTGGAGCAACCACATATACTCTAATAGGAGGCTGATTTCCACCAAATGTATCAGGCACATATATTATTGGACATGAAGCATTACCCGCGTCTATATTATCAACCCCATAAGCGGTGATATAATATACACCTGGCATATCATATGTTAAAATAGCCTCTTGTGGCTTAGACCATAAAAGTCTTGGCTGTTGCCCCGCACCCTTAGAGTCAATAACTGTTAACTGAGTAGCGGTATCTTTAGGTTCTCGTCTATCTGCATCTGGTGTGCTTAATATCTTAACACTATAAGGCACACAACCCACACTATCTGTTATTAACTTAATTTTTGGTCGCGGTCCATTTAAAAAGATCTCCTGTGTAATGGTGTCAGTACAGCCTTGCTCAGAATACACAGCTAATTGGACTATAAACTTACCATTTTGCCTGTAATCATATATAGGATTTCGAATAATTGATTGGTAATTATAAGGCGTTTTCTTTCTGTCGCCAAACCACCAGAACACATCTGTTATTTGATCACATGGCGATCCATCTGCTTTCACACAACTATCAGCTCCTGTAGTTTGAGGGTAGGCTATTGATGAATCAAAAAGCTGAACCGTTTCTCTACAATTAAACTGGAGTGTATTGTTTTTACTGGTAAACCTTGGCCTTGGCTCCATCACATAGATATACCTATAACACGTATCCCAATACCCAGCACTATCTCGTGTAATCATACTCACTTTGTATTTACCTGCTTTGGTAAATTTGTGTTTAGGCACCTGAACCATTTTATCATCTATTACTCCATCTGATTCATAATCCCAATAAATACGCTCTTTCAAGTAAAATCTTGGTAAGCCAGTAACAGGATCAATCCATAAATTAAGCGTAGGATCTGTTTTGAAAGTATCAGGATATACCCTAATCGCATCTCTCCAATCATCAAATGACCTTATAGATGGAATTACGCACGGAGAATTCTGGAATGGGAAGGTGTCACATCCTGTTAAAGGACGATATGTACATGGGCTACCAGGAACAGGCAACCAATATCTTACATAATCAACAAACTGCACCTCTTCACCCAAACAAACCAGTGTATCTGAAACATAAAAAGTATCAATAATACCTATTGCCACAGTTCGCCTATACGTTGCAGGGCAACCATTTTGAGCATACACTATCCTTTGAATAGGGGTTAATTCTGCCCTACGTTTATCTGGTCTGGTACTACTTGCATCTTTCATTTCCCAGGATGTAAGATTATACTTATGTTTAATAGGTCCTACAAAAAATGCTGAGTCATAATAGGTTTTTAATGTATCAATTCTCAATGGTGGCAAACGATGCTGTCTATCATAACACTGCCAAATGGTATCAATTTTTAGTTCTATTCGAACGCGCTTTCCTACCTCAAACACACTATCTAGATGCACTTTTGGATTCTGCGTGTCTTGCCTATCTATGGTAAATCTTTTCCTAGCAAAAGGAATAGGTGTAGTTTGTTCACCTGTAACGTAGAAAGAATCTACAGTTTCTATACCATCACCCCATATCCATGCATCCGATTTCATGAATTTCTGGATAGGAACACGAGGAATAGCTACAACAGTATCTCCACGGCCACGTAAAATATTACTACAGAAAAAAGTAGAATCACCAACAATGGTCGTATTTATTTTAATAATGGCACCAAAGATATCTCTCAAGGTATCAATTTTGGTGGTATAAGTTGGCTTAGTATAAGGCAACACATCAAATGTGGCATTCAATCCTAGGATTTGAATAAAATTATGGTACCAAATGGTATCAGTAAGGCAGGTTCCATCAGGTCTGTATCCAAGAAGGTCATCATATCCATTACCAATTATTAAACCTACTGTAATAAAACCATCACGCTGCGCAGCAAGATTTCCCATATGGGTAAATTGTCCAGCAGGCATTTGATAATGCGTCCAGTTTACTCCTGTTTGACCTCCACCATTAATGCTAGTCCAATTAGTTTGAGGATTAAAACGTCCTCTAGAATTATAGGCTGGGTAGGCATATCCTCCTGGTGCTGCTGCAGCGGCAACTCCGCCAAATGGAACAAAACCATCAAGTGCACAAGGGGTATTGTCATTCCTATCCATTAAGGAGTCGTAGTTGAACATGAGGTAAGTTCTGCCGCAAAGCGGTGCTGTTTTTCCAGCTTTTGCATTTAGCAATTCAAAACCTACACCAGTTTTATCTCCTAAAGTTACGCCTGGACATTCAAAGCCACCTTCGTTTTTACCTAAACCCCAAGCATCAGCTTTCATAAATTGTAATAGTGTGGTGGCGGTACCTTCGCAATCATATCTAGATAACAAGGTATCATCAATAAATTTATAGATAGAATCCAAACCTGTCAATTTACTTTTTATTGGGAACTTTCTACGCATAGTACCTAGCTGGTCCACAATAAAAGAATCTACGGCCTCAGTAGCATTGTTTGAAGAATCTTTCATAAACAATTTGGCAGTTATACATTGGGTAATAACACGGTTAAAAGCATACCTATATAAACTCATTTTGGTACCTGGAATAATTTGACTGCCCTTGTATCTTCTTAAATTACCATTTGGCAAAGTGTCAATTGGATCAGTGATGGTAACAAATTTTTTAGGCTCAATAATCGTTCCGCCTGGTATGGTATAGTAGACCACTTTACCATTATCTCGATAAAATGGATAGCTATTAGCCGCAGCTATTGGATCTGGGATAATTGTATTGGTTGTAATAGGTGTATTTGGCATTAAATCAGCTGGCCACATTTTCATTGTATCAATACGTGTGACACCGCCAGCAAACATAGGTTTGTTCCAAGTTAGTGTGTCATCGGGTGCTACCCAATTTATACCAGGAGGTAAAATTGAATCCGTTGGCCATTTGGTATATTTTTTTGTCCATCTGGTAGTATCGTATGGAGGAAAATCGTGTCCATTTATATGCCAGCCATACAATTGATCCCAATTTTGATAGGTATGTATAGGCAAAGTATCATGCGACCAACGACAAGAATTTAATCTTCCATCATAGGCTTTACCATTGTAAATAAAATGTCCATCAGATAGGTTCTCCATGCTTCCAGCATCTTTGTATACACGAGAACCACTTTGAGGTGGATAGGCTTGTGGAGTTGAATAAGAGGTACAAGCAGGAGCCCATGATTGATCTCCAAAATCCCATTTAATATATAAATGTTCTGATTGATAAACGGAAGACCTATTGGTGAACCAAACTGGTCTGTCAACTCTACATTGCGACTGCATACCTTTATAAATCAAATCTTTGTTTTGTATGGTATCTGCAGGGCCTGGTGCAGGATTAGGAATAGATACACTTGGTCCTAAAATGTTTACACCATAACCCACTAATTTATTATAAGGTAAAACACTGCAATGATTATCAAAAGTGCTTATAGAATCCTTTCTGGTACGGTAGTTAAAAAGAGTATCACCTGGTCCACGAACCACAGTGTCTATTTTTATTACTTTATTTAAGTATAAATATTTACCTGATACGCAGGTATTCCAAATGGTTGTGTCAGCACCCGTATATGGGCTTTTAAAATTGACATGATTTTTAGTGTCAGTAGAATCCTCAGTGAAAAACCGGAAAGGCAAAAGTTTATCATAGGGAACATAATAAAACCTGAGACTATCTTCACTAAATGCATATTGATAAGGTGGCTTACCATAATTATACCTAGGACTATAAGTTGTAGGAAGTGGTGTATTATCTAATGTGTCAATTCTATTGAATAGGCTACCATATTTATAAATATTTCCAGTGTTAACACCATTAGAGTATATTGGATTTAGGTGTCTCGCATACAGGGTATTTAATCTTGGCGGAACCGCCCAATCTACATTTACACCTGCTAGTCCAGCTTGGTTAAATTTAGAGTATTTGGTATCGGCAAAGGTATCAATTCTTGAATAGTAATAAAAGGTATCATCCGGCTGATTTGGACATTGTAGAACCAAAAATGGATAGTATTGTCCCATCGAAAGATATTTATAAGCTGGGGCGGGGTTTACATCATTAAAGTAACAAGCTGGAGGTTGTGTTTGGTTAGGGTCGTTATAATTCCACCACCAATGAATATCACTGGCACCAATACCTTTTAATGGGTAATTGTTGTATAAAAATATTTGTGCTTGATCTGGATTTAAACAAACAGAGTCTCCTACAAATTCGGTAGCACCATCAAAAGGATCTAATCTTCTGGCTTGCAAATCAATTTTGACTATAATATTTTCAGGCCATGTTTGGCTAGGATCCATTGAAACACAGAAACTATCTGAACAAACTGAACGTTTATCGAAGATAACCAATGAAGGGTTAAACCTTCCTTCTTTTAAATAAGTATAGGCAAATTTGTTTCGCAAATAGGTGTTTATTTCTAACTGAGTGGCAGGATTGCTTGATACGATTACTGAGTCATCATCAAAATACCATTTGAATGATTTCACATCATCAGGTGCAAGGTTTGAAGCATTAAGAAAGTTGTAAGTAGAAGAATTACAAGAAGCTTTACCTTCAACTGTAAATTTAGCTTTCACATTTGGAGCTATATAAACTCTTTTTCTGCTAGCTGCGGCAACACTATTAATACAGCCTAGTGAATCGGTCACTTGTAATGATACAGCAAAGCTACCATACAATGCAAATCTATGAAAAATGGTGTCATGCATATCGCTTAGCGTGTTACCATCACCAAAAACCCAATAGGCACTGGCCAATGGATTACTTGGAAGCACAGGATTTTTTACAGACAAATTTTGAAATCCATTAAAATTATTTGCTAAACACTGTGAATCTAAGGTAATGGTTCTATAGGCCACCACAGGTAGGCTATACACTGTATCAAGCCAAGTGCTTGTATAAATAGGGCCACCATTCTTAATTTTAGTTATACCTGTTATGGTATATTTACCTGAAGCCTTATAGACATAATTAAAAGCATTGGTAACTGGTCCACCTGGTGTAGATGGCTTATTTAAAATGGCGCTATCTCCATTACCAAATCGGATGGTATAAGACTGCACATCAGTTGGATTGATATTTACCAAATCGAAGGTAAACACCGATTGCTGACCCAAACATAAAATATTTGGTCCTACTCTGATTTTGGATGACTGTGCTCGCGAGGCAGCCAAGCCCATCAAGAAAATGGATAGAAAGAGAAACAATCCCTTTCCCCATTTGTGGGTCTTTGTTAAGTATATGTTTTGCATTATTTTATATGATTTTATCTTTAATTATAATTTTGCTAACTTATCAATTTATTTTTACTTATTCAATAACTTATCTGGTTAATAATATATATCCTGACTCCTGTCGCAATTCTTTAGCTCCTTTATATTGATAATCAAATATATAAAAGTACCGCGCAGATTCGCAATTTTCTCCCGTTTTGAAATGTTGACCATTCCAGTGTGTTTCTTTTTTGAAACTCTCAAACACCAAATTGGCCTTTGAATCAAAGACCCTTAATCTGTAAACACTTTCATTCTCTATCTTAATTACAAACTCTTTGTTCAAATTATCATCATCACCAGGTGTGAAAGTGTTTGGAATATCAGGAGCTATGATTGTATCAACATCCAAAAAAGAATTCGCATAAGTTGCTGAAGTATTAAATTCATGTTCTTTAGTTGAAGGATTCTCAGCTATTGTTAATTTCGAAATTATCTTTTCAGCTTGACTCTGCCTTTCAGGTGTTTCATTGGCAATTGGTTTTAGCTCAGTTTTTAATTCTTGATTTGTAAGCCCTAAAGATTTTTCCACTAAGTCATTTTCAGTTTTGTCTTTATTGTATTTTTCAACTTTATAAGAGGTAATTGGTGTTGCGCTTTTTGTTTGCGCACCATTTTTGATTTTAATTTTCAAGTCATCATTAGGCACTTTAGGTTCTTCCAAAACATTAGGGTTTTGTCCAATTGCAGGTACTTGTTTGATGGTGTTATTTGATATTTGTTTCGGTTTATCAACTTTCAAAAGTGCAACAGATACTGCACTAGCGCCAACAACAGCCAGAGACATAATAGCTTTAGAAACAAGTGACATGGATTTTACAGCCGAAACAAATTTGCTTGCAACTGATATGTTGCCAATGGCAGGGTTCTGACTCAAATTTTTCCAAACCTCAACCGGAGGCTCTGGAGCAAAAGAGTCGAGCTGCTGTTTTAGCAATATGTATGTTTAACTTTTTTAGTTCGGCTGCAAAAGCAACCCTTGCTCTTGACAATTGGGATTTAGAAGTTCCTTCACTAATCCCCATCATCTCTGCTATTTCAGCATGGCTATAGCCTTCAATGGCATATAGATTCAATACTGTTTTATATCCTAATGCCAAATTATTCATCGCCATTAGTAGCTCTTTTTGAGAAATCTTTTCTAAAGAAAAACTACTAAATGATATTTCAACCTGCTCGTATACATCACTTTGGCCAGTATGTATCTTGTTTGTCCGATAAAACTCAAGAGCTGTATTTACCATCACCCTTTTTATCCAGCCTTCAAAACTGCCTTTACCCGAATATTGCGAAATTTTGGAGAATATTTTTATAAAACCTTCTTGCAAAATATCTTTGGCATCATCAGGATTTCGGCTGTACCTCAAACAAATACCATAAAGAACTCGCGAAAAATAATCATACAATTGCTTTTGGGCTTTTGCTTCACCCTGAATGCATCGTTTAATTAAATTTTCGTCAAATGGTACACTCACTTTTGTATTCTGTTAGCTATGATGATTAATTTTTAAAGATGGTTGCAAGCATAAAACATTTTTTTATTAAATGAAGGTGGAGTGAAGTCCAAGCTTTAATTATCAGGTTGACTAAAGTCCACCGCTACAAATATTGGTATTAATTATCAGGTGGACTGAAGCAGACCTCAATGGATATTGTTACCAATTATAAGGTGGACTAAAGTCCAGCTCTATGGATATTG
This sequence comes from Bacteroidota bacterium, assembly GCA_010027395.1. Lineage (GTDB taxonomy): Bacteria > Bacteroidota > Bacteroidia > UKL13-3 > UKL13-3 > RGVD01. Next base: position 10,149 of record RGVD01000012.1, on the reverse strand, counting down.
CTATTAATTATTTCTTAAAACTATATTTGTTGAAATGAATTATTAAATATTAAAGCAACTTTGTCAATATTGGTTTTCAGAAAATTTTTCATATTATTTTTATGCTTAATAAGCTCTAGCATTATTGCCTTTTCGCAGCAGGTTGACAAACCTGTTTCACAAAACATAGGACTGCTAAAAGAGTTTGTACCAAACCAAGGACAATGGAATAATGAAATCCTTTATAGATCGAAAAGTTCGGATCTTGATGTGCATGTAACACCAAAAGGTATTAATTATTTTTTTTATAACCCTAAACAAATCGAACAAATAGCCACTCATGCCCGGGTAGGAGAGAAAAAACAAATGGATTCTATGCTTCAAATGCATTTGATAAAACTTGAATTTGTTCATTCCAACCCTGCAGCCATTGAAACTGAAGAAACCCAAGAGCATTATTATAACTATTTCTTAGGCAAAGACCCAACGCATTGGAAAGGCAATATTCATCCTTGCAAAACCCTTCATTATAAAAACCTTTTCGATGGGATAGATTTAAAAACAAACATTAATAAAACGGGGAGTATCAGCTATGATTATTACCTGAAACCAAATTCAAATATCGAGAATATAAAATTCAGAATAAGTGGTGCAGATGAGGTAAAAGAAGAATATGGCGAACTTTATATTTATTATTCATTTGGCTATTTCAAAGAAAGCAAACCATACGCTTATCAAATAGTAAAAGGAAAAAAGCATGAGATTGAAGTAAGCTATAAAATAAATTCAGACAACACGATTGGCTTTGATATGGTTGGTGAATACAACAAAAACTGCGAATTGGTGATTGATCCCGACTTGATTTTTGCGACCTACTCAGGAAGTTCAGTTGATAATTTTGGTTATTCGGCAACCTATGATGATGTAGGTAATTTATACGCTGGTGGAATCGCCTTGGCCATAAGCCCATCCGTAGATCCAAATGGGAAATACCCAACTACTCCCGGTGCTTTTCAAAGTAAATGGATGGATGGAAGTCCAACTACTATTTTTGTTCCTGGTGGCGGAAACTATGGCATTCCACCATGTGATATAAGTTTGAGTAAGTACTCGTCAGATGGAAAAACATTAATATTTGCTACCCTTATTGGAGGCAGCGGTAACGAATATCCTCATAGCCTTGTTGTAGACAAGCAAAATCATTTGGTGGTGTTTGGTTCCAGTACCTCAATTGATTATCCAGTAAAAAAATCTTCTTATGACACATTATTATATTTTTATGCCGATGATTTTAGAGGTGATGTAATTTGTGATGATTCTGGAAATGTGTTTGTAGCAAGTTGTAGTTCATCTAACAATTTCCCAACGAGCGTAGGCGCTTTTAGTAGAAATTATAAAGGACTTCAAGATGGTATCGTATGTAAACTTAACAATGATTTAAGTAAACTCGAATGGAGCACCTACATTGGAGGCACCAAACAAGATGCCTTGTATAGTATTGATTTCGACTCAAAGAATAACATTTACTTGTCTGGCGGAACTATCAGTAGTGATTTATATACCCACAATAAAGCCTACAAAAAAATTCATACTTTAAGTGATACCACAGATGCATATATAGCCATATTAAGTCCAGATGGAAAGACCATCAACAATGCCACCTATTTTGGCAAAAGCAAATACGACCAAATTTATTTCTTGGAATTAGATACTAAAAACAGCCCTGATATATGGGTAATTGGACAAACCGAAGATGATTATGCATCAAGTGCTGGAACATACAATAACAAAAATGGAAAATTATTTATAGCTAAATTCGATTCGAGCCTAAACAATTTAGATCTTCTTACCACCATTGGCTCAGGGCGAGCAAAGCCCGATCTAACCATTAATGCTTTTTTAGTGGATGATTGCAAGCGAATCTATTTCAGTGGTTGGGGCGGATCTGTTGAAAGTGGAAACATTTCTGATTTACCTGTAACCAATGATGCATTTAAAAAAGTTAATGATGGTGGAGAATTTTATTTAATGATGTTAGATAAAAATGCATCTAGTTTGCTTTACGCAACTTACTTTGGAGGTACACAAACCAACGATCATGTTGATGGCGGAACAAGTAGATTTGATAAAAAAGGCATCGTTTATCAATCTGTATGTGCAAGTTGTCCAAGTGTAAATGGCATTCATAATATTGCTGATTTCCCTGTAACTACCGGAGCGTATTCGGTCACTAACCCAAGCCCTAGATGCAGCAATGCCGTATTTAAATTTGACTTTAGAATCAAAAAAGCACAATTTGATTTTGGTGTAGATTCTTGTTCAAATATTATTAAGTATAAAAACAAAACAGCAGGGGCTAGTAGTTTCATGTGGGTTTTTCCTGATGGTGATACCTCCTACTTTGAAAACCCAATGAAAACTTTTAAACGAGGAGAGCTGAAAAACTACAAGGTAATGATGATAGCGGAGTTTGGAACTGTTTGCGCTGATACGGCAATAACGAGCATCAACTATAACGATAGCTTGGAGGCCTTAAAATTCCCCAATGTTTTTACCCCAAATGGAGATTTAAAAAATGACTTTTTCAAACTTGATGGAAATATTTCTCCTTGTTATGATGGAGAGATAATCATTTACAACCGCTGGGGTAATGAAGTTTATGAAAGTAAAAGTATCAATTTTGCATGGGATGGCACCGATGGAAATGGCAGCAATGTATCTGATGGGGTGTACTTTTATATCGTTCGGGTAAATGATATAAAAGGGAATAATACCTATAGAGGAACGGTTACTTTAATTAGGTAAATTATTTGCTTGCCAAGAACTGATGCTCATACAATTGTTTATATAAACCATTTTGAAGCAGCAAATCTTGATGTGAGCCCCTTTCCATAATCTGACCTTTTTCCATCACGATTATTTCATCTGCATTTCTTATGGTAGACAGTCGGTGAGCTATGACGATACTGGTTCGTCCTTGCATCATTTTGCTTATTGCCTTTTGAATTACTTCTTCTGTTTCATTGTCAACTGAAGAGGTAGCTTCATCCAAAATAAGAATGCTTGGGTTGTTAACCATGGCTCTTATAAATGAAATCAATTGTCTTTGCCCTACTGAAAGCGTAGCACCTCTCTCTTGTACTTTTTGATGGTATCCGTCAGGTAATTGTTGTATGAAATAATCTGCACCAAGTAGTTTACTGGTTTCTATTATTTTCTCATCACTTAGCGTTTTATCATACAAGCGAATATTATCCAAAATACTTCCATTAAACAGAAACACATCTTGCAAAACCACTGAAATATTCGCTCTTAAACTTTGGTTTGAAATATCTTTAATGTTATATCCATCTAGCAAAATTTCACCTTTATTGATTTCATAAAAACGATTCAATAAATTAATTATTGATGATTTGCCTGCACCGGTAGCACCAACAAGAGCAAGGGTTTTACCTTGGTTCACCTTAAATGAAATATCTTTCAAAACATAATCTTCATTCACATAAGCAAACCACACGTTGTTAAACTCCACCTCTCCTTTCACATTTGTTAAATTTAACTCCCCATTAGGTTCATCAAAATCAGTTTCATCTAATAGTTTGAAGATACGCTCACTTGCTACCAAACCCATTTGAAGGGTATTAAACCTATCTGCCAATTGTCTGATCGGCCTAAAAAACAAGGTAATGTACATGATAAAAACTATGATAACTCCTACCGAGGTATGGTGATCGATGATGCCCTTCGCGCCATACCATACTATCAAACCTGTTGATATAGCTGAGATAATTTCTACAATGGGAAAGAATACAGAATAATAGAAAACCCCTTTAACATTGGCATCTCTATGTTCAGCATTTATGGCCTTGAACTTAGAATATTCTTGTTGTTCACGATTAAATATTTGTACAATTTGCATCCCTGTGATATGCTCTTGTACAAAGGTATTTAGCTTGGCAACTTGGGTTCGCACTTCCTCAAAAGATAGTCGAACCTTTTCTTTAAACCAATAGCCTGCATATAATAGAAAAGGCAATACGGATAATGTTACTAATGATAATTTCCAATCGGTATAAAACATCAAAGCTAAAACGAAGATTATTTGAAGTAAATCGCCTGTGATGTTAATGAGCCCCTCGGCAAACACATCTGTGATTGTCTCAATATCGCTGATACATCGGGTTACAAGCGTTCCAACTGGTGTCTTATCATAAAATTTCAGCTGACGCGAGCTCAAGAATTTATATACTTTATTGCGTAAATCTTTGATAATGCTTTGACCTAAATAATTGGTTAGGAAAGTTCCCCAAAGTTGCAAAAAAGCAGTGAACAACAACAAAGCAAAGAGTAAGAAACCCATTTTTATTAAACCTTTTACATCGCCATTGGCAATATCATTATCAATGGTTTGTTGGATAATATAGGGTCTAATTGGACCTAAAAAACTAACCGAAATAGTGATGAAAGCTGAAATGTAGAATTGTTTTTTATAGGGTAGGGCTAGAGAAAAAATTCTTCGCAGCAAGCTAAAGTTAAACACAGAGCCCGTTTTAAATGATTTACCTTTCTTATCCGACATTCTAATTATTTCTATTCTAAACTAATTTTTCCGTAAGATTTTCAACCTCAATTTTAGCTGAAGCATTGTTGTAAATGATGTTATAAGCAGCATCCAAAATGGGCATATTTATATGTAAATTTTTATTTAGCTCGTACATGGTTTTGATTGAATAATAACCTTCGGCAACCATATTCATTTCAAGTTGAGCAGATTTAACAGTATAACCTTTACCAATCATATTACCAAAGGTTCTGTTTCGGCTATGCTGCGAATAGCCAGTTACCAATAAATCTCCTAAATAGGCAGAGTGGTTTATTTTTCTATTGGTGTCAGTAATGTTTCTTAAAAATCGTTTCATTTCTCGGATGGCATTACTCATTAAAACGGCTTGAAAATTATCACCATAACCTAATCCATGGCAAACACCAGCCATAACTGCATAAATATTTTTTAATACAGCTCCATACTCTGTTCCCCTCACATCGTTGGATATAACCGTGCGTATATACCTATTGTTTAGCATGCTTGCAAAATGCCTAGCCATTTCTTGATTAGAACCCGCAATGGTTAAATATGATAATTTTTCAGATGCAACCTCTTCTGCATGACAAGGTCCTGAAATAACCATTATGTTAATATCTGAAACCTTAAACTCATCGGTAATAAAATCACCTACAATTTTTTTGCTATGGGGTAGTAATCCTTTAATTGCAGAAATAATAACTTTTCCCTTTAGGTCATCTGCATCAATACTTTCCAAACTTTCTTTCAAAAAAGCCGAAGGAACCGCCAAAATTATTATGTCACATTTTGAAACTATTTCTTTCAAATTGTTACTAACCTGCACCAAATCAGGGTGAATTTCAATTGAGCTGATATAGTCTGGATTGTGATGTTTTTCGATTATATATTTGGCTTTTTCGGCACTCCTAATCCACCACATTAGGTTATCCATCTTAGAATCAGGTGTTTTTTTGTGCTCGCTTAGTATTTTTATGATAGCTGTACCCCAGCTTCCGGCTCCTATTACAGCCACATTTTTATGCTTTATTTTGGGCATGGTTTATAATTATCACTTACAAATAAAGCAGTTTCGTTCTATTTTTATACTTTGATTTAAAACTTCTGACAAAATATCATTGGTTTGAAAAAATGTTTTGGTTTGATTTTTGAAATAAATGCGCAATATTCGCCAATTCAATACGATGAAAGCAGGAAGAATTTTTATTACACTTATATTATCTTTTTTGAGCATTGGTTTATTTGCTCAACATAAATCAAAAAGCAAAATTGTTAAGGGATATGATGCTATTTACCCATTCAAAAATGGAAAGGCCAAAGTTGAAAAAGGTGGCAAGATGGGATATATTAATGTATCAGGTGAAGAGTTCATTCCATGTAAATATGATGCGATTTACCCCTTTGAAATGGGCAAAGCAAAAGTAGAAAGAAATGGAAAGTTCGGCTTCATAAATGAGGCAGGAGAAGAGGTTATTGAACCTAAATTTGATTATATCGGCCCATTCAGAAATGGAAGAGCCATAGTTAGATTTGATGGAAGACTAGAAGTAATTGATTCGGAAGGAAATGTTCTTACCGAAGGTAACCACGGTGCTCCTACTCCTTAAAAATCAGTTTAATTTTTCAGTATAAATTACTTCCAATAAAGATTGACCAACTGCTTTTAGTGTTTTGCGGTCAATATTCGTCATATTATCATTTACTGTGTGCCACCAAGCTGGGAAACCCGTTTCTTCATTAAAGTGGATGATATCTATAGCTGGTATATGTGCCAAGGTGTTGATGTATAAATGATCATCTGTAATTTCACCAATTTGGTAGTAATAAAAAATATCAGAATAACCCAATTGAACACCTTTCTCCCACACTTTTCTTAAAGTGGATTCAGCATAGGTAATGCTATTTTTCTCCCAAACAAACTTAGCTCCTTTTCCACCCACCATATCTAAATTAATGGCATACTCTGCTTTATAATTTGGTGTATGCAAATGTGCAGCCCAATATTGCGTTCCTAGGCAATATGAATCTTTATACTTTGAATCCGGATTTCCCAAATCCTCAGCATCAAGGCATATAAAATCAACACCAATATCTATTTTATTTGATTTTAAAACCCTTGCCATTTCAAGCATTACTCCTACTCCACTGCCACCATCATCAGCTCCTAAAATAGACTTGGTATGATTGGCTTCATTTGGATCATTGTCTGCAATGGGTCGGCTATCCCAATGTGCAGTAATTAATATACGCTTACTTGCTGATGGATTGAACTGGGCTATTATATTCCTAATACCTATTTTCTTTTTATCCCAAGTAGTCGAATTGCCTTTTTGTTCAATCACATTATCAGCATATTTTTTAAATTCTGATACCAACCAATCTCCACATTTTTTGTGCTCTTGAGTTTCAACCACACGTGGACCGAATGAGACTTGCTTTTCAACAAAATAGAAGGCCGAATCCTCATTGAATGTAGGACTCACTTAGGCTTGGGGTTGTTATTACAAGATGAGATGATTGCAAAGGCAATGCATGATATGATTAATTTTATTTTGTAGTTCATCGTTTTAATTTTAATTATTTACATCCCCCTTGCCCCCTTCAAAGGGGGAATAAAAATTAGGTAATAGGGTATCTATAATTCCTAATTGGAAATTGGCGGGGGAATATCGATTCGACCCTACCAACTGTTTATTGAATAGGTTGCTCCATCCTTACCATCTTTCACCTCAATACCTATTGATTTTAAATGATCACGGATTGCATCGCTTGCTGCATAATCTTTTCTAACTTTGGCATCACTTCTTTGTTGCAAAATCAATTGCATCAAACCATCAATCTTATTGTCATCTGTATTCTTTTCGTCCTTTAATCCCAATACATCAAACACAATTTCATTTGCTAATTTTTCTAAAGCCAATTTATCATCTGCTGAAATGCTTTCTTTTCCATCATTGATAAGGTTAATATTTCTTACCATCTCAAACAATTGAGCCAAAGCAATAGGCGTATTAAAATCATCATTCAAAGCGTCATAAATACTCTTTCTCATTTCAACCAATTGAAAACTAGATTTTTCAGAAGTCTTCAAATTAGGAATTAATTTAATGGCATTCATCAATCGTTGAAATCCTTTCTCAGCCGCTTGCAATGCCTCATTGCTAAAATCAAGTGTACTGCGATAATGTGCTTGTAACATAAAGAATCTAACCGTCATCGGGCTGTATCCTTTATCAAGTAGGGTATGATTGCCACTAAACAACTCGTCTGGTAAAAAAGAGTTACCCAAACTTTTGCTCATTTTCTGGCCATTTACAGTAAGCATGTTTGTGTGAATCCAATATCGTGCTGGGGATTTATGATGGCAAGCTAAATTTTGAGCTATCTCATTGGTATGATGTGTTGGTATCAAATCCATCCCACCTCCATGAATATCAAACTGCTCGCCAAGATACTTGCTGCTCATAGCACTACACTCGATATGCCAACCAGGAAAACCAACTCCCCAGGGGCTTGACCATTTCATTAGATGTTCTGGCTTTGCTTTTATCCATAAGGCAAAATCTAAACGCCCACGCTTATCATTCTGTCCATCCAAATCACGGGTATTATTCAACAGTTCTTCAAGATTGCGATTTGACAGTTCTGTGTAGTTATATTTTTTGGTGAATTTTTCTACATCAAAATAGATGGTACCATTACTTTCATAAGCATAGCCATTTTCTAAAATCTGTTTGGTCATTTCAATCTGTTCAATAATATGACCTGTAGCTGTAGGTTCTATGCTTGGTGGCAATGTATTAAACTGTTGCATGATGGTGTGAAAATCAACTGTATATCGCTGCACAATCTCCATAGGCTCAATCTGCTCCAACTTTGCCTTTTTGGCAATTTTATCTTCCCCTTCATCAGCATCACTTTCTAAATGACCCGCATCTGTAATATTTCTAACGTACCTAACTTTTAATCCTAAATGCAGGAAATAACGAAACATAATATCAAAACTTACAAAAGTTCTAGCATTACCTAAATGGGCATTGCTGTATACAGTTGGACCACATACATACATGCCCACATGGCCTTCATGCATAGGTTTAAATAAATCCGTTTGTTTGGTTAATGTATTATATATTTTTAGATTCAAGTCCATTGCGCAGAAATAGGCTGTAAAAATATAGGTTTTTGGAATAATTATGAGTAGTAATTTAATAAACTCACCCCTAACCCCTCCAAGGAGGGGAATGCAGTCGTTATCAAAACAAATTTATTGCAAGAAAATAATTAGTTTTAAGTAGTGATTGCATCCTCGTAAACCGACCTCCAACCATGCCACTCAGCATCTTCAATTAGGGAGGTATTATGCCATATCAAAATAAAATCTCCATCAACTTTTTTAACTATAGATTTTAATTTTCTTAATCTTTCAATAGCCTGTTCGGGCTGAAGTTTTAAGTAATTTTTTAAAGTAACATCCATGGCACATGATGCATGTACAACAAGATCCGTTGTCTTGTTTTCGGCCAAATCAAACCAATGGAAGGGCTTACAAGTAGAAGCCCTGAATCCCAGGTGTGTAGCATAGGACATAGTGTAATCATCTTTAACCCCTTGTTGAATAAGAATATGGTAGGTAAAAGGCAATTGCATTTTCAAAAAGTGTTGGCGTGATTTGGTGGCTGCTTTGCCAATTATTTGTTTATAAGTATCAAACTCATTTTGAAGCATTTTCCTATTTACCGTTGAAAGGTATGATGGATGCAAGCCACATTCATATTTGGCCGACAAAGAAGAAAACAAAGTTCGCAGTTCAGGTGAATTAGTTGGGATGTTTTTATCATACCTACTTTCTTTGTCGGCTAGCAAAAAGAAAAAAATGGTATTAACCGCATTTGATTTTTCTTTTATGTAATCAAAGGTGTCATATGGGTCTTTTTGCACACCCTTTCTTACTTTTATTTGAAAAACCAACTCTTGAAAATTCAATCGAAGTATATTACGTATTGTTTTTTTTAGATTTCTAAAATGCGATAGACCTTTGTAACGATAGGCAAAATCAATATCAATGGTATTTATGATCTCGAATTTTTGCTGTGGCACTATTTCATTATCCTTTAATTGAGGATATTGTTTTTTGATGATTACACCTAATTGGTTAGCCCAAACATCTACCAATGGGATTTCTAAAAATTGATTTTGAAAAGCCAAGCCATTTTCAACTTTGAACCTTAGGTGTTCATCCTTTTTGTGAGGTAAATATTCTTCATACCTACTCAACAAATAGAAGCTTGCAGCAAACACATCAAAATTCAAGAATTGTGTAGGTTGCCTAAAATCGGGTATATTTTTAAACGGATTTTTAAAAAATATTTTCTGCCATATTTCATTTGATTCTACCTCTATTTCATGTCGGTGAATATGCTCTTCATGTAACAAAGGAACCGAAGGAATATTTACACAGCCTTCAATAATCTTATTGCTATAGTTTATTTTTAGAGAGCTTGATTTTACGAAATAATCCTCCTTGTCTGTGACTTTAAATTCAATTCCAAGTCTGCGCAAAAGCAACTCATCCAAAACATATTGGGTAC
>RGVD01000110.1 GCA_010027395.1 Bacteroidota bacterium | reverse complement strand
CTTGCTTGAATTGGGTGAAAAATTGGGAGTAAGTTTGAAATAATATTAATAAATCAATCGGCCTATTCTGCCTTTGCCACCTGCTAAAAATACAGCATTCCCTTTTTTAGCTTTGCGAACTACGTTAAAGGATTGATTTGATATGTTTTTCCAAATTTTATTTTGGTATATATCAACACCTGAAGTGCCGCAAGCGACAAATGATTTAAGGTTAATTGCTTCTACACATGAGCGATATCCTTTTACATCATCCATATTTTTATCAAATGTTTCACCTGAAATTGATGGTGGAAGATATTTGACACATGAATTGTGAAAAACCAAGGTGTCAATTTTATAGTCTCCACCCACAATAACTTTAGCAGAATTGTTGTTAGCAAAAGAAAATGCTCCTTGAGAGGCTGCGCCCTGATTAATATTTGTTTGAAATGATTTCCAGTGAATATATTTTCTACTTAAATCAGCACCAGTTACTCGTGAATATTTACCTCCAGTAACAAATGCAACATTTCCATAATTTCCAAAACATCTCAAACTAGTGCCACTGGCAGCAAACACTGCTTCTCCTTCCATGGCTTTTGGTGTAAGATTGGTATCCAATTCTTGCCAGGTTTTACCTGCATCTTTGGTTTGTAACAGCACAAAATGCCCCTTTATGGGGTCGCCCACCAAGATGCCTCTTTTTTCATCCCAAAAATCCATGGCGTCTAAGAAATAGGCTGTATCAAGGTTTTTGTAAACCTCCTTCCAAGTTTGGCCACCATCAATGGTTTTTAAAATATAAGCAGGTGTGCCCGATGACATCATGATTGCTCTTTTGTCGTCAAAGGCTTCAATATCCCTGAAGTCAGATTTTTCGTAGCCATTTAGTTGTTTAAATTCGAAAGACTTACCTCCATCAAGGCTTCTAGCAAAAGTTCCTTTGCTACCGCTCACCCAAATGGTTTGATCATCCACCACACTCAGTCCGCGAAAAGAGGTTTTACTTAATACAACCCCTTCTCCCAATTTAAATGTATTGCTATCAATCAGCTCAATTTTATATTGTGATTGGGCATGAAGGCAAATCAATAGAAATAAAAAAGAAAAGAGCTTACGAACAAGCATAGTTATTTTTTTAATCGTGGTAGTAAATTGCCTCTTAGGTCAAGATACAAATTGATATCACGAAAAATCACTTCAGCTATGCCATCTTCATAATTGCCGATGTATTCAAAATCGAAAGGAGAAACGATACGACCTTCTTTGTCAATGGTTCCCCATTTTCCTTTATTTTGAGCAGGACAAACGCCATCATTATAATAGCCAACATTTTCATAAAATGGGTTCATCATCAATTTACCAGTTTTGTCGATAAAGCCCCATTTGCCCATTTGTTGCATGGCTGCCATGCCTTCCCCAAATGGTTTTACGCCATCATACAAGGCAGGTATAACCACTTTTCCTGATTTGTCAATAAAGCCCCATTTGTCTTTTTCAGAATATCCGGCTAAACCCTCGCTAAATAAGGCTGCAAATTCAAATTGTGGTTTGATTACTTCTTCTCCTTGCTTGTTGATATAGCCATATTTGCCATCTAATTCAACAGCGGCTAAATCCTCATTAAATTCAGTTATACTGCCATAAGTTGGGATTGCAATTTCTTTGCATTGTGCATTTATCAAACCAAATTTTTTGCCAACTTTCACCCTAGCAGTTCCTTCATTCAAGTCTTCTGCGTCATCATATTTAAACTCACATTGGAATTCACCTTTGTTATTGATATACGCAAATTTGAAACCCATATTGGTGATATCAACCCCAAATTTTTTCTCTACTTCATCCACCTTTTTACTTACCTTAGCTAGGCCGCTGTTAAAAGCACCAGCATCATATATGGTTTTGTCAAGTGTGATAACCCTTTCAGCTTTTAAGTTTACATAATAACGTTTGAATTTATAATCCATCACTGAACATAATCCTTCAGAATATTTTCCAATGTATTGGTACATGCCTGTATCGATATATCTTTTTTCTTTGGTATCAATCAAGCAAGGAAGGTTACCCAAGGCCACCACTGCATAACCTTCGTTAAAATCATCAGCATAGTCGTAAATTGGGTTGATTATTATCGTGCCTTCTTGGTTCATATAGCCCCATTTGTCTTTCTTCTCAAAAGGATATAATTTCTGAGCCATGGCTACATTGCCCAGCAAAATGGCAGCTAAAAATAACAGTATTCTCATGCCGCTAAAATAGAAGTCCATTTGTTTTTTACAGATAAAATATTTCAACAAATTGTTTTGGAATTATATTGCCACCCAAAAAATATTCGATATGCCTAAGTTTCGTTGGTATTATATCATTTTTACAGCGCCCTTGTTTCTATTGTCGTTGCTGCCTATGTGGTTACTTCATGGCATATCTGATTTCGTGAGGTTTTTGGTTTATCGTTTGTTTGGCTATCGCAAAAAGGTGGTGTTTGAAAACCTTCGCAATTCATTCCCTGATAAATCTGAGGAATGGATTGAAAAAACAGCTTGGGCCTTTTATCAGAACCTTTTCGATGTAACTATCGAAACCATAAAAATGGCCAGTGTTCGGAAATCTTTTTACAACAAACATCTGAAGCAAGAAGGTTTAGAAATCATTCATGCATTAAATAAAAAAAATCAACCTTTTATATTGGTTTGTGGACACGCTGCCAATTGGGAATGGGCAGGGCAGGCTTTACAGCAGAACTCAAGTCAAGTAGATGTGCTTTATCACCCTTTAACTAGCAAGTGGTTCGATTGGTTTATGTATCATATTCGTACTCGATTTGGTGTATATCCTATGGCCATGAATAATTCGCTGCGCGAAATGATAGCTAGGAAAAATATTCCTTCAGCCATTACATTTATTGCCGACCAAACGCCAAGTTCAACAAATTGCCATTGGATGAACTTTCTGAACCAAGACACACCTGTGTTTCTAGGTGTTGAGAAACTATCCAAACGATTTAATTATCCAATAGTGTTTGGAGAAGGTTATCGAACCAAGAGAGGTTATTATGATGTGAAATTTTGGATGATGTGCGAAGAGCCCAATAAAACTTCAGAATTTGAAATTACCGAAATGCACACAAGAGCTTTGGAAAAACAAATTATTAAACAACCTGAGTTGTGGTTATGGAGTCATAGAAGATGGAAGCATAAAAGGGAAAAAGTGGGTTAAATGTGTTGATTATGTTGTCTGTTTATAAAGGTTTAATGTGTACAGATGAAAAATTCGAATCGCTAGCTTATCAACCTTTCATCAACAATCCTAAAAAAAACAGTTTCAAATTTTAAAAACTGTTTGCCAAGTATTACATTTGCCATTCAAGTAAGGTAGTTGAAAATTCAATTATTCCTGCTCACTTGAACATGAAAATACTCATCTTAAACACAGTTGTTTGTTGCCCCTCGTCAGCCTATCACGGCAAAACCTGCGATATTTTAGTAAACGACAAACTTATTGAAGACATTCAAAGCTCATCAAAAAAAGCTTTTTCTGCCAGCAAAGGCATAAAAGTGTTTGATGCCAAAGGTGCATTTGTAAGCACAGGTTGGTTGGATATGCGTAGCAACCTTTGTGACCCTGGTTTTGAATACAAAGAGGATATATTAAGTGCAGCCAATGCTGCAGCAGCAGGTGGTTTTACAGCAGTTGCCGCGTTGCCATCAACATTACCCGTTATTCAAAGCAAAGCCGAAGTAGAATATCTGATTAATAAATCATCAACTTTGCCTGTTAGCGTAATTCCTTTTGGATGTATCAGTCATAATAGGGAAGGTAAAGAAATGGCCGAACTGTTTGATATGTTCAAGGCTGGTGCACCTGCCTTTACAGATGCCAACAAGCCAATTGCTCAAGCTAGCTTGATGTTAAGGGCCTTGCAATATGCCAAAATATTTAATGGATTAATCATTAGTCATGCAGAAGATACAAGTTTGAGCGCAGGCACCTTTATGCATGAGGGTTTTACCAGTACCAACCTAGGTTTGAAGGGAAACCCGAATATGTCGGAGGAGTTGATGGTGACGCGTGATATTGAATTGGCTAAATATGCAGAATCGCGTATTCATTTTGCTCATATCAGTAGCAAAGGCAGTGTCGAAATTATTCGTAAGGCCAAAAAACAAGGCGTTCAAGTGACTTGCGAAGTGTCTGTTGCACATTTGTGTTTTACTGACGAAAACCTAAAAGACTACGATAGCAATTATAAAATTAACCCTCCTTTAAGAGGTAAAGAAGATAGAAAAGCCCTTTGGGAGGGTTTGGTTGATGGAACCATTGATTGCATTGTTAGCGATCATCACCCAGAGGATAAAGAGCACAAAGTGGTTGAGTTTGAATATGCCAATAAAGGCATGATAAACCTACAAACATGTTATTCTCTCATTAACCAGTACAAGCCAAAAACCTTTAGTAACGAGCGATTGCAAGATGTGTTGAGTAGCAAGCCTCGTCAGATTTTAGGTTTATCAACTTTGAAAATAGAAAAAGGAGCAGATGCCAATCTTACTATTTTTAATGAAGAGATTACTTGGCTTTATGATGAAAACCATTGATGGGTAATACTTTAAAAGGAAAATCCCTTGCAACAGTTTGCAAAGGAAATATTTATATACAATAACAAAATACACCATGTTAAGCACACAAAACGAAAACACACCTGTTCAGGATTCAATGGAAGCCTTATTAGAAACTTTTGCAAGATTGAATGGTGCAAATAATATTTTACCTAAAATGCTTGAGATTTTTAATAACAAGCATATTGATTTTTTAGCAAGGGTAAAAAGACTGGATGAAATAATGGCTGAAGAGCCCGCTTATGAGCCACTAATTGAAATCATTTTCGATTTGTTGATGGTGCAGTTTTTAGCAGCAGAGCCTCATAAAGAAACCTACTTTGATAGTCCAGAATGGCAGCATATAGAAGATGAAACCATCAGCAGAGGTACAGAATTGTTAAACTTGTTATTATATATTAGTGATGCCAACGAAGCGGATGCTGAAATTTCTTTGGATGATTTCTTGAATGAATTTTTGTTGGTTGATACCGATGAATTTCAAGATGAATATAAGATCTACGAAGAATTAATTCGCAATACCGAATTGATGGAAAGAAGATGCTGAGTTGAAGGATATTTTCACACCTTTGGTATTGTTTTTCCAAAATCCTTACAATGAACTGCCACCGCCTGCTGAAAGCAATTTAAGCGCTTATGAAGCATCAGTATTGAATTGCCTTTGGGGTTATAACAAGGGTTAATTTATTTGCTATTTTCTAATTTTTGATTGTCTAATTTCAATTGATTTATGCCAAAAGCAATTAATCATTCAGATAATTCATAATTGATTCCTTTACCTAAAGTGATAATCCACTCCTGTAACTTGCGTTAACAAGGTGTCAGGGGCAACTAAAATAATCGCATTTTTTTCATCCTTTCAATCTGCTTAATTTGATAGCCTAATTTTGCTTGTTACCAAAACATGTATGCCATTGTAGATATAGAAACCACGGGAGGATCGGCTGCTAGCAGTAAGATTATTGAAATAGCCATAGTGCTTCATGATGGCAAAGAAGTGGTAGAACGATACAGCACATTGCTTAACCCGAAGTGTCGCATACCTTATTATATTACCCAAGTAACAGGAATTAATGATGAGATGGTAAGAGATGCCCCTGCCTTTTATGAGGTAGCTAAACATATTATTGAGCTTACCCAAGAAGCTACATTTGTTGCCCATAATTGTGCCTTTGATTATAGTTTTGTGAGGGCGGCCTATAAAGATCTGGGATATGATTATAACAGAAAAACATTGTGTACTGTAAAGTTAAGTAAAAGCACTTTTAAAGGTTTACCCTCTTATAGTTTAGGCAATTTATGCGAAAGTTTAAATATACATATTCAGGACCGACATAGAGCCTTGGGTGATGCAGAGGCTACTGCTGTTTTGTTTGGTAAAATATTGGCTTTGAATAGTTCGGTTTCTCATCAAAGCACTCTGTTGTTAGATACACCCAAGCGAAATATTCCACCACTTTTAAATGAATCGATTTTTGATAAAATACCAAGTGGAATAACGGGCGTTTATTATTTCTACAACCAAACAGGAGATGTTATTTATGTAGGCAAGAGCAATGATATCAAGAAAAGAATTATGCAGCACTTTGCCAGCAAAAGTGGTGGCAAGGCACTAAGGATGTTGCACGAAATTGCAGATATTAGTTTTGAAAATACTGGAAGCGAACTCGTTGCTTTGCTGCTTGAATCGGATGAGATTAAAAGAATAAAGCCCTTTTATAATAGAGCACAAAAAAGAGCCACATCCACTTCGTATTATGGCATATATGAGAGTGTGGATGATAAAAATTATTTACAATTGAAAATTGAAAGGTATCGAGACGATAGGGAATCATTGCTCACTTTTGATAATTTGAATATGGCCAAAGAAAGCTTAAACAAAGCGGTTGAGAGCTACCAACTTTGTTTGAGTAAATGTGAATTACATGCTTTTTCAGGACCTTGTTTTAACTATCAAATTAAGAAATGCAAAGGTGCTTGTGCCGAAAAGGAAAGTGCGGATACATACAACCAAAGAGTCACAGAAGCCATTTATAGTTTTAATTTTCAAAACAAAAGTTTCTTTTTGGTAGGTAATGGAAGAACCCAAACAGAAAAGTCAGTGGTATGCATTGAAAAGGGACAATACATCGGTTTTGGATATATTGACACAAGGTATTCTCAGAATAAAATGGACGATATGGCATCATGCATAAAAAGGTATAAACATAATCGTGATATTCAAAAAATATTAAGTGCCTTGATGAGTAAATATGTAAAGATTGAATACCAGCCCTCTGATATTAGCAGTTTCTAAATTTATTTTTGATATTGCCACAAAGAGATTAACTAAAAAATGCCTGTAATCAATTCCTCATTTTCTGGAAATCGTTTTTGTAACAATGGTCATGCTGAAACCATTATTCCTGCCTTGTTTAGGAAAGTAGAAATAGCCTACAAAAGAGAGAGAATGACATTGGCTGACGGTGATTTTATTGATTTGGATTGGCAGAAAAAAGGTTCTAAGAAAGTACTGGTTTTGTTTCATGGATTAGAAGGTAGTTCGCAATCCCAATATATTAAGGGCTTTTCAAGGTTTTTTTATGATAAAGGTTTTGATACATGTGCTGTTAATTTTCGCTCTTGCAGCGGTGAAATAAACAAATTGCTTTGTAGTTATAACAGTGGAGTGAGTGATGATATTGAAGAGGTTTTGTTCCACGTTTCTAAGAACAATTTGTATGATGAAATGTATTTATGCGGTTTTAGTTTAGGTGGTAACGCCTTACTCAAGTATTTAGGTGAGCAATCCAACAATGTTTCTAGCTTAATAAAAAGAGCCGCAGCCTTTTCGGTTCCTATTGATTTGGCAGCAAGTTCCAAGGTCTTGGCAAGTCAGGCCAATAAAGTGTACATGCAACGTTTTTTGAATTCATTAAATACAAAAATAAAACAGAAATCATTGATGTTTCCGGGAAGCATAGATGTGAAAGGAATTGAAAAGATTAAAACATTTGGCGAATGGGATAGTAAATTCACAGCTCCGATTCATGGTTATAAAGATTCTTCAGACTATTATGCTAAGTGCAATGCGCTCCAGTTTTTGCCTCATTTAGGCATACCAACTTTATTGGTAAATTCAAAAAACGACCCTTTCTTATCAGCCTCTTGCTTTCCCTACAAGGAAGCTGAAGATAATGCAAAACTATATTTCGAAGCACCAATATATGGCGGTCATGTAGGGTTTTCAATATCAATGCCAAATGGCCACTATTGGAGTGAAAAAAAGTGTTTCGATTTTTTTGTGGAGAATAATTTTATTTGACTACTTTACTATCGATAGAGGTGCAATTAATCCTCTCATTAATTATTTTTATGGTTAAATAATATTCCCAACCTAACTAACTAAAGTAAAAATATTTTGTACTATCCAATTATTATTTAAATTTGATTTAACTAATTTGAAAGTAATTTCTGTTTAATCAATCAAAACTAAAATATATAGTGTCTCAAAATAATAAATCATCACTTTACACCCTTATAACTGTTTTTTTCTTTTGGGGCTTTGTAGCAGCAAGCAACGATATTCTTATTCCTGTTTTTAGAAAAGCATTTGACTTAACACAAAGTCAAGGTCAGTTAGTCTCTATCGCTTTTTATATCTCCTACACAGTAGGTTCGCTGATTTATATGGGAATATGAAAGCTCCTACCGGAGAAACACTCGTTGCCGCTTACACGCGTATGATTTCTGCAGCT
>RGVD01000109.1 GCA_010027395.1 Bacteroidota bacterium | reverse complement strand
TCGAATTACATTTTCTATTAACCAAACCTTTTTCTAAATTCATACGGAACATTTACCGTTTTCTTTTCTTTATAGTCATAACAAATGATACCAGTTTTGGCTTCGCATGCTATTTCATTCGTTTTAGTTTTAACAAATCGATAAAACAAATCAAAACTTCTACTTCCAAATTCTGCTGCTGTTACTTCTATCTTTAACACATCACCATAATGACATTCTTTTTTATAAACAATGGCCGCATCTCCCATAATTACCGAAACTCCAGCAAGGTTGAACTCGCTAAATCCAAAACTTGCAAAGAACCTCAATCTGGCTTCATGCATCAAACTCAAATATGCATCATTGCTAAGATGATTGCCATAATTAATTTCTGAAATGCGAATTTCTAACTCTGTTGAAAATTCAAAATGTGCTGGAAGCTCTAATTTTATGCGTGCCATTTGGACGGCAATTTAACTTTTGAGACAAGAAGAATTAAACAAGTTATACCAAAATTAAATAGATATATAACTACTATTGGTTGAAAAAAAATAAATTTTAATGGATTGAGAAATATTTTAAACATTTTAATTCAAATTTACTTAAATATGCGATTTAAAATAAATACATAATGAAAAAAATATTCATACTAGGATTATTCGTTTTATCATTTGTGATGATAAAAGCACAAGCACCACAAGGTATTCCTTATCAGGCAGCCGCTAGATTTGCCAATGGCCAAGCCATTATCAATAAAAATATCATGGTGAGATTTAGTATTTTGAATGCCAGCGCTACAGGCACTGTATCATATAAAGAGACTCACAATACAAGCACCAATTCATTGGGTATATTTAACCTAAATGTAGGAACAGGCAATCCAATAAATGGAAATTTTGGAACTGTTGATTGGGGAAATAGTAGTAAATTTTTAAAGGTTGAATTAGATACATCGGCTACTGGAAATAATTATATTGACATAGGCACCCAACAAATGATGAGTGTTCCTTATGCCCTATATGCAGGCACAGCAGGAAGTGTTAACCTTAATACCAATGGCCTTTTCACACATTATATTGGCGAACTTTTTGGCGGTGGAATTGTGGTGGCAGTTTGGAAAAAAAATGGAACTGAACATGGGGTTATTGCATCACTAACAGATATTAGTACTGGATCTGCCTATAGCAATGTAACCTACTCGGCAATAGGAACGGCCCAAAATTCAAGAGATGGACAAGTGAATACCTCTGCTATCGTTGGTCAATCGGGATGCACATCAGGTGCAGCTTATATTTGTGATGCTTATAGCTTCGGTGGTTATAGCGATTGGTATCTTCCATCTGCTTGGGAATTAAATCAATGTTATAATGCAGCCACTGTTGTAAATGAAGTGTTGGGTGATGCCAATGGTTTCCAATTTGGAAGTTATTGGAGTTCTAACGAAACGGATGCCTCTTATGCCTGGATGCAATATTTTGCTAGTGGCTACTGTGATGTAAATTTAAAAGGTGGTCAATGCAGGGTTAGGGCTGTAAGAAGATTTTAATCCATGATGAAAAGAAATATTTTAGGCTTACTACTCCTCTTATCACTTCATTGGGTAAGTGGACAAAATATTAGCAAAAGAGCAATTTCTGCTGGTGGGGGCTATTTTAGCAATTCCAATTTCAATGTAAGTTCAACCCTAGGTGAAACTTTTACAGCCACCATTGGTGGAGGACTTGTTTTAAGTCAAGGTTTTCAACAAAAAGCCTCCGTTGATTCAGGTGTGTATTTAAATCTCACTGCATTTATTCAAGGTTTTTATGTAGGAGGTGGACTCATGAATTCATCGCTTGGCGATCCTTTGATGTCTAATATTGCAGATAATATAACGGTAGAATTGCATGATACAATTGCTGGACATCCCCTTTCATTTATGGGAAAAGGCTCACTTCACACTGATGGCACAGCTAGTATTTTATTCTCTCCAATGAGCATTGGTAAATCTTATTATGTTGTTTTTAAGCAACGAAATTCAATTGAAACTTGGAGTGCTACTCCCGTTTTAATAACTAATAATGGTGCTGAATATAATTTTAGTAATGCTGCAAACAAATCAGCAGGCGATAACTTAGCCGATATGGGAGATGGCAATTTTGCGATTTTTAGTGGTGATATAAACCAAGATGGCTCAGTTGATTTTAACGACTACCCTCCAATTGAAATTAGCAGTAATAATGGTGATTTTGGTTATTATGAGTCAGATTTGAATGGTGATACATCAGTGGATTTTAACGACTACCCTATTTTGGATATCAATAGCCTTTTGGGGATTATTGTTTTTGTGCCTTAATTGAAATTGCCCATGGTTGGTATTATAGCGCAGCCTCACCAACCATGTAAACTTCAATAATAATTGAATAAAACGTATACCATGGTCATGGTTATTGAACCCCTTCGGGGTTCTTCATTGCCTTCCTTTATTTTATTTCCGTATGTTTCCCCTAGGGCTATAATTATTTCACATCCTTCGGGGTAAGCTAAGTTTGAAGTTTAGTGAGTTCCAAAAACCATACTGCCTATTGTCAGTGTTATAGCCAAGCGTCACCTACCATTTTTAGTCTGATAAAAACAACACGAACCTTAGATATAGACATCAACCTATGAGGGCTTTTTAATTACCAAGTAGGAAGGAAAACTTTTTATTTATTAAATCTTGAAATCCCCAAAATTTTCTGCCACTCTGTCAGAAAAAAGCCTACATTTGCAGTCCAAATTTTTATCTGAAGAATGAAAGGCGTAACCTCATCAGTGCAGCCCGAAAATGCTACACGAAACCTATATATAGAAACTTATGGATGTGCCATGAACCTAGCTGACAGCGAGGTAGTGGCAAGTATTATGGCTGACAATGGTTTTAGAACTACTAAAAATATGCTAGATGCTGATGTGGTTTTTGTAAACACATGTGCCATAAGAGACAATGCTGAAAGCCATGTATGGGGACGATTAAAAGAAATAAAACACACTAAAAAAAGCAATCCTGGAATGATAGTAGGCGTTTTGGGCTGTATGGCAGAGCGCTTAAAAGAAGAGTTAATGGAGAAGCAGCAATTGGTGGATATTGTTGTGGGACCCGATGCCTACAGAGATATTCCAGCCTTGATAGCTAAAGTGGAAGAGGGACAAAAAGCCATTAATGTTTTATTAAGTAGAGAAGAAACGTATGCTGAAATCACCCCTGTGAGATTAAGCAGCAACGGCATCAATGCCTATATAAGTATCATGCGCGGTTGTGATAACATGTGTAGCTTCTGTGTAGTGCCTTTTACAAGAGGCCGTGAGCGCAGTCGTTCTTCAGCATCTATTATAAAAGAAGCACAAGATTTATACAATAATGGCTATAAAGAAGTAAGTCTTTTAGGTCAAAATGTAGATAGCTATAAAGAGGAAAACGAACAAGGAGATATTGTTTGTAACTTCGCCCAATTACTTGAAAAGGTTGCTCTTGTAGCTCCTGATTTGAGGGTTCGATTCTCATCCTCACACCCTAAAGATATTACGGATGAAGTACTTTATACCATGGTAAAATACCCAAATATCTGTAAGCACATTCATTACCCCTTGCAACATGGCAATAGCCGTGTATTGAGTATGATGAACCGCACTTACGATAGAGAGTGGTTTATGAATAGATTGGATAAAATTCGTGAAATCATACCTAATTGTGGTATTTCAAGCGATGTGATTGCGGGTTTCTGCAGCGAAACCGAAGATGAGCACAAAGATACTTTGAGCATGTTTGAATATGCCCAGTTTGATTTTGCCTACATGTACACCTATAGTGAAAGACCTGGAACCCTTGCTGCACGTAGGTATCCTGACGACATTCCAAACGATGTGAAGCTTAGCAGGTTACAAGAAATTATCAATTTACAGCATAGCATAAGCATTGCTAAAAATGCCAAACAAGTGGGAAGTACCCATATTGTTTTGATTGAAGGCAACTCAAAGAAATCAGATCAAGATTGGGTAGGTAGAAGCGAAACCAATCATACGGTCATTTTCCCTAAGGATGGTTTATATCAAAAAGGTAACTATGTGGCTGTAAAAATTGAACGCTCCACACAAACCAGTTTGATTGGCAAGGCTATTGATAAGTTTACGTTTTAATTCGAAATTTTAAATGAACATACAAGATATAAAACAAAGGTTTGAGATAATAGGCAATTCGACCTTGCTTAATTATGCTTTGGTTACTGCTACAAAAGTGGCTCCAACCGATATTACCGTTTTAATTAATGGTGAAAGTGGTGTGGGTAAGGAAGCTTTCAGTAAGGTAATACACGCGTTGAGCAATCGTAAACACGGGCCATTTATAGCTGTTAATTGTGGTGCCATCCCTGAAGGTACAATAGATTCAGAATTATTCGGACACGAGAAAGGTTCATTCACTGGTGCATTAGATACCCGTAAAGGTTATTTTGAAACTGTGAATGGAGGAACTATTTTTTTAGATGAAGTCGGTGAATTACCTCTAGAAACCCAAGCTCGGCTGCTTCGTGTATTAGAAAGCGGAGAGTTCATAAAAGTGGGCTCTTCAAAAACACAAAAAACGGATGTGCGCATTATTGCTGCAACCAATAGAGATTTATTAGACTATTCAGCTAGCGGCAAATTCAGAGAAGATTTGTATTATAGACTTTCAACCGTGCCTATCAAAGTGCCTTCTCTTCGAGAGAGAAAAGAAGATATTCATTTATTATTCAGAAAATTCAGTGCTGACTTTGCCGAAAAATACAAATCAAAACCTGTATTGTTAGACGTTGAAGCACAACAATTACTTATCAATTACAGATGGCCTGGTAATATCCGTCAATTAAAGAATGTAGCCGAGCAACTTTCTGTTCTTGATGAAGATAAAAATGTGAATGCCCAAGAATTAAGGCAAGTATTGCCAGCAGAAAAATCAGGTATTCCAGCACTATTTACTGGCTTAGGTGGCGAACATTCAAATCTAAGTGAACGTGATATATTTTATAAGGTATTGATAGACCTTCGTAAAGATTTGAACGAGCTGAAAGGGGTGGTATATGGCATGCTACAAGGTGGAACAAGTCCAGTTAGCAGTGAATTAATGACTCAAAATCATTTTGCAAATACCTATCAAGATACCTCCTTTAATAACCCCTCACCACAAGTTCAACCAGCAAATAATGTGGTAGCCAACAATCCGAATGTTATTGAGATAACCGAAGCGCAGCCGATTCAAGAATCTTTATCTTTGGAGCAACAAGAAATTGAAATGATTAAAAAGGCCTTGAATAAATACAATGGCAAACGCAAGAAAGCAGCTAACGAATTGGGTATTTCAGAAAGAACGCTTTATAGAAAAATTAAACAGTACGATTTAGAATAAGCGACCATGAAATTTATTCAAGACATAAAAACTTTTTTTGGTAAACGAAGGCTTAATCTTCAAGCTGCGAATATCCATAAGAAAAATAAACTCGTATCATTCGACCAAATGAACGAAATTGGTATTGTGTATGATGCTGCTAACAAACAAAATGAAGAAAATGTGCAGCGCTTTGCAGCGTCCTTAAGAGAGCATGGTAAAAAAGTATTCTTAATGGGTTTTGTTGATCAGAAAGTATTACCTCATACCAAGAAAATACATATTCAGTCTGAGTTCTTTTGGCAAGAAAAATTGGATGTTTTCAATCTACCTGATAAGAGCAAAATTGGAAGGTTTTTAAGTACCCATTTTGATTTGTTAATAGGTGTATATTTTGATGATATTTTGCCGCTTCATGCCATGAGTGTATATAGTAAAGCAGACTATAAAATATCGGGAATGCATGAGAATGGGACTCGCTACTTTGATGCCATGATAGATACCAAAAACAACAAAGACATTGTTAACCTTACGCAGCAAATATTTCACTACCTTAACGTCATCAAATAATTGAATTCAAATCACAAACAAACTTTGCCTGTAATGGAGCATTTTTACACCATACAAGGAGAAGGATATTACACGGGAAATGCTGCCTATTTCATTCGTCTAGGTGGTTGTGATGTAGGTTGTGTTTGGTGCGATGTAAAAGAAAGTTGGGAGGCTGACAAACATCCCCAATACGAGCTTAATGAAATCGTATCATGGGTTGAAAAAGCAAATGCACAGCTAGTAGTTATAACCGGTGGCGAGCCCTTAATGCATGATTTATCTGAATTGACAGCTTTGTTTAAATCAAAAAACATACAAACCAATATTGAAACATCTGCAGCACATCCAATGAGTGGCGCTTGGGATTGGGTATGTGTTTCGCCAAAGAAATTTAAAGCTCCACTTTCAGAGAGTATCATTCATGCAGACGAACTTAAGGTAGTAATTTTTAACAAATCAGATTTTGATTGGGCTGCCAAAAATGCCGCTATGGTTAAAGCAAATTGCAAACTTTACCTTCAGCCTGAATGGGATAAATCAAAAGAAATGCTGCCTTTGATTATCGACTTTGTAAAAGAAAATCCGCAATGGAAAATCAGTTTACAAACCCACAAGTATATGTGCATCGATTAAGCTTGAGAAATTATTTTCAACTTTTTTGGGTGCATCAAAATTTCTAAAGAAGTATTTCCTTTTATCTCACCATCAATGTTTACTATTTCTGGTATTTCTGTTTCAATTTTCAAATGACTTGTTTGAACATATTGCAACAAATGTGAATCCATGTGCTTTCCACTAAACACCTTTGAAAATAATCCTAATAACGTCAAACGAGATGCTTTTTTAACTATTAATAAATCAATCTTTCCATCATTAAGACTAGCCATAGGAGCCATTTTCATTGCCTTACCTGTATAGCGGGTATTGCAAGCAAACAAGAAACAAAACTCTGCATTTACCTCTTTACCATTTGCAATAACCTTGGCCTTAATAGTAGGATTAGAAAGAATTTTAATTAGTGAAGCAACTGTATATCGAGCTGAACCTAACCACCTCATTTTTTCTGCCAATACATTGATATGAGCAACTAGACCGCAGCCAACTATGTTAAAGGACCAAATACTCCCTGCATTTGTTTTCACTTCTGCGATATCTATCAAGGTATCTTTTCCATTCAACAAAAGGTCAATTGCTTTGTCTGAAGTCAAACAATCAAGGTCATAATTAAAGGCATTACCAGTACCACAAGGGAATAGCAGATAAGATAACTTCAACCAAGATTCATTTTCCATCACAGCATTCAATACCTCATGCATAGTGCCATCTCCACCTAATACTGCAACACTGGTAAAGTCATTGCTGTTATATTTTGAGGTAATATTGGAAATATCTCCCTTAGATTGGCTGATAAATAAGGTAGTCTTAATACCATTTTTATTTAAAACCTCTAGAGCATGATTAGCAACTGATAGTGCTTTGCCTTTACCTGCAAATGGATTCACAATAAATAATATGTGTTTACTCAAATTCATATTACTTTAATGAAACCATTTTCTTCTTTCTGATATTAAAAAGGTCGTAGAAGTTATCAAACTCTTTACGGTAATACAATCCCAAACCTTGTGTGGTTATGTTTTTATCATAAATAGGATTTAAAGCTTGTCGGTTAAACGCACGGGCCTTAAAATTGCCACTTGTTGATATATTATATTGGGTAATAATATTATTCTGTGAATTATCTGTAGCAAATGAGCCCATCACTTCAAGCCTATTGTCAAAAAACTTTTTTGATGCCGACAAAAGAAAAGATCTTCCTTTAGTGGGGTCTACTGCAATGGCATTCTGCATATCTACACTAAAGTCAAAACCAGGTACCACTTTATTTAAGGCATTGTTTATTTGCGATGATGCTAAATCTGAAAGCGTATTCACACCAATATTATTGCTTACATTATTGTTCTGATTTACATTAGCCAAAGGTGTGAACTTACCAAAAATCAATAGGCTAATTACTTGTTGAGTCATATTCTCAGGTTCCTTTCTAATAGAAGAAACCACCGCATTTAGTCCATTAGCCTCTGTGCCACTTAGGCTATTTTCAAGGTTAGGAAAATTAATATCAAAACTATAAACAGGACTGCTTAAATTTCCTCTGATATTCATTAAACATTCAACTGGAATTTTGGTATTTGTATTTTGTGAAGAGGCATTGGTACTATAAATCTCATTAATGGTAGTTCGCAATGGATATAAACCTGTTATATTTAACCTTGCATCAAATGGATCTCCACCCCAGGTTATCTTACTTCCACTTTGCAGGAGGAACTTTTTACTCATCACATTCACAGCACTAAATTGATAGTCACCATTGCTCAATGTTACTTCCCCATACATATTAAATGCACCTTGCCTCGTAAGTTCAAGCCTTACATTTCCGGTACCTCTCGCTCTCAATTTGT
>RGVD01000108.1 GCA_010027395.1 Bacteroidota bacterium | reverse complement strand
AAAAGTAATATGATGGATGCCAATCAGTTTTTAAGCAAAGATGAAAAAGCCGCTGAAACTGCAAGCAATGATACTGCTGGGATGGCAGTTGTTGAAATCCCTGCAAATATTGACTTTACATTGACTAGCTCTATTAACAAATTGCTTTATACCAATATGGAAATCACCAATTTTAAAGGTATGGTAAAAGTAGCTGAGCAAAAATTGAATTTCAACAATGTTTCACTTAACACCCTTGGTTCGAGCATGAAATTGGATGGTTTTTATGAAACGACAAATCCCCAAAAACCAACTGTGGATATGAAGTTTGGTATTCAAAATCTAGACATCCAAAAGGCATTTGTTACTTTTAATACCATCAAAAAAATTGCACCTATTGCAGAAAAAATGCAAGGTATATTTAGTACCACCTTCAATATGAAAACCGCTTTAAATAGCAAAATGAAGCCCGTTTATGAAGACTTGTTTGCCGATGGGGAATTACAGGTTTCACAAGCATCGGTAAGTGATGTGGGTGTGTTTAACAAAATAGCTGATGTATTGAAAAAAGATGATTTACGTAAATTCGAAATGAAAGATGTGGCTATCAAATATGAAGTGAAAAATGGCAGGGTTTATACCAAACCATTCGATATAAAGGTAGCAGGAAAAACCATGAACCTTGCAGGCTCAACTGGTTTAGACCAAAGCATTGACTATACTGGAACTACCCAAGTTGCACTTAAAGAATTAGGCTCAGCAAATACTGCTCTTAATTCAGTTTTAGCACAACTGAACCAAAAAGCTGGTAGCAATATCAAGATGGCAGAAAATATCAATGTAGGATTGAAGATTGGTGGTACATTCACTAGCCCAACAGTATCAACCAATTTGGCTGATATTGCTAAAACCCAAGCCAATTCTTTGCAAGGTCAAGCGAGTGACTTTGCAAAACAAAAAGCCAAAGAATTAGAAGCTCAAGCCCGCGCTGAAGCTGAAAAATTAAAGAAAGAAGCTGAAGATAAGTTAAGATCCGAAGCCGATCGTTTGAAAAAAGAAGCAGAATCAAAAGCCAAAAGCGAAGTTAACAATTTAAAAAAGAAAGCTGAAGAAGAGGCTAAGAAAAGACTTAAAGGCTTGTTTGGAAACTAACCATATAGATTTATTCAATTAATGAAGGCTGTCTCAAAAGGACAGCCTTTGTTGTTAAATAAGCTAGCTCATTGCATTTGTTAGTGTTTCGCTTTTTATTATATATTCTAGCCTTTTACCGCCCTTGCAGTCGTTCTAGCCTACAAGCCACCCCATGTATGAAGATGATTCATTACTATATTATACTAGCCTACGGCTATAAAAACATCTAACTTATTATTTTTCATTATCCCTTTGAGGCACGAAATACAGATACTTAGGGATAAAGTGTTACAATCTGTTTTACGAGTTTGCTTCACTCTGTTTGCAATGACAATTGCATAGCACTACAAAAATCGAGCTCCGCATTCGAATTGCTTTTTGTAAATATGTACTGGTTTTTAGTTCTAGCTATTCCCCCTTTGAAGGGGGTTAGGGGGATGTTTCAAATGGCTTCGCGTAAGGAATACTTATGCAAATAACTTGTATCATAAACAAAAAAAGAGGAAACCAAATCAAGTTTAGTTTCCGCTTTTAATAACTATAAAACAATCTTATAAAATCATTCTTAAAATATAATAAAGTACTCCTGAAACAGTTATACACACTGGTAAGGTCAATATCCAAGCTATACCAATGTTTCTGATAGTGCCACCTTGTAAGTTTTTAATACCCTTGCTAGCTACCATACTTCCTGCAATACCTGACGACAATACTTGTGTAGTACTAACAGGTAAACCTAAATAGGTGGATAAGGTAATTGTACCTGCAGCAACCAACTCACTGGATGCACCTTGGGCATATGTTAAATGTTGTTTACCAATTTTTTCTCCAATGGTTACCACAATACGTTTCCAACCAATCATGGTTCCTAATCCCAATGAAATGGATATCATTAAAATTACCCAATAAGGCGCATAATCAGTTAGTGATTTTAAGGCTGTAACTTCATGCTTAAGCGCTTTTTTATCCAATATACTTAAGTTAATCGTTTCACTTTCTAACAATTTTTTTGTTGATTTCCCCAAAACAATTAAGTCTTTACGAATACCATATTTTGTTTTTAAATCAATAGCAGTA
Source organism: Bacteroidota bacterium (assembly GCA_010027395.1). Classification (GTDB taxonomy): domain Bacteria; phylum Bacteroidota; class Bacteroidia; order UKL13-3; family UKL13-3; genus RGVD01. Next base: position 6,295 of record RGVD01000108.1, on the reverse strand, counting down.
AAATCTTTAATAGAATCCATTTGAACTTTCAATTCGCCTACATATTTTCTCACTCTCCTGTATTCAAAACTATCAGAGGGGTCTAGATAAATGGGGTTTACCTTATTTAATACATGCTCAATTGTAATAATATTTTTTTTAAATTCAAAAGGCTCACGAGCTGTATCAATTGTAAAATAGGTAGGCACAATCGCGATTAATATCAACATCATCAGACCCACTCCTTTTTGACCATCATTACTTCCGTGTGAAAAACTCACACTTGTGCAAGTAAGTAGCAAAACTAACCTTATCCAAAATGGAGGGGGGTTGTTTCCATCTGGTTCTTTAAAAATGGCCTTACTTTTTAGAACTTGTCTAAGCGTGTACATTAATAATATAGCCAAGCTAAAACCAAACAATGGAGAAATTAATAATGACATTCCTATTTCACCTGCCTTGGCCCAATTCACATAACTCCCTGGCTTGTCAGCAATAAATGAATAGGTTACACCCACCCCCAATATTGATCCAACCAAAGTATGAGAACTAGAACAAGGAATACCAAAATACCAAGTTCCTAAATTCCACATAATTGCTGTGAGCAATAGCGACATGATGAGTGCAATGTTGTGATAAATATTAGTATCTGTAAGTATCTCAACGGGTAGTAAATTACTAATACCCATAGCAACTGCAATACCACCTGCAAATACACCAATGGCATTCCAAATACCACTCCATACTACAGCAACATTTGGTTTTAGAGAGTTTGTATAAATAACTGTGGCAACAGCATTTGCGGTATCGTGAAATCCATTTATAAATTCAAAAATACAAGCTGCTAAAAGACAGCTTATTAATAAAATTGTTAGTGATGTGTCTAATCCGAACATAATATTATTTTCAAAAGCAAAGCTAATCTATTAGCTTTACAAGGCAATGTTAAGGAATTACTAAGATATTATGAATGGAATTTCAAATTAATATTAAACCGCTCTTCAAATATTTATTTCCATTTCTAATAATTACTTACTTTCGACAACTTAAAAAAATTAAAAATAGAAATGAAAAAATTTATTTACACCGTTTTAGCATTATTAATGAGTGGTTTGGTGCATGCCGATGAAGGAATGTGGCTACCCATTTTATTAAAAAAGTACAATTACGAAGCCATGAAGGCAAAGGGATTAAAATTAACAGCAGAACAACTATATGACGTAAACAATAGTAGTTTGAAGGATGCAGTGGTTTGGTTTGGTGGTGGATGTACCGCTGAAATCATTTCTGATAAAGGTTTAGTGCTTACCAATCACCACTGTGGTTATGATGCCATTGCTGGTAAATCTAGTCCACAAGACAATATTTTGGATAATGGTTTTTGGGCAAAAAATATGAGTGAGGAAAAAGCCATTGAAGGATTAACCATTGCAATAGTGCAGCGCATGGAAGATGTGACCGACAAAGTTTTAGCAGAAGTAAAAGGTATGGATGAGAAAACCCGTGCAGCTAAACTACCTGAAGTATACAGAAAGATAGTTAAGGCATCTACTGAAGGCACTAACCAAGAAGGTTTGGTTCGTGAGATGTTTAAAGGAAATGCATATTACCTTTTTGTTTTAGAAAGATATACCGATATCCGTTTAGTAGGAACCCCTCCTCAAAGTATTGGTAAATTTGGTGGCGAAACAGACAATTGGATGTGGCCTCGTCATACAGGTGATTTCAGTATGTTCCGTATTTATGCAAATAAAGACAATAAGCCTGCCGCATATTCTGCTGAAAACAAACCTTATACTCCAAAACACTTTTTACCTATCAATATCAAAGGTGTAAATAAAGGTGATTTCGCTATGATTATGGGATTCCCTGGTCGTACAAACCGTTATGAGTTTAGCCAAGGTGTTCAAATAGCTACTGACATAGTTGACCCAGCTATTGTGGCTTTGCGTGATGTAAGATTAAATGCTTGGAAAGAGCAAATGAATAAAGACGTTGACACGCGTTTGAAATTGTCTTCTGACTTTGCAAGTGTGGCTAACTATTGGAAATATTTCAGAGGTGAAGCTGAGCAATTGAAAAGAAATAAGGTATTTGAACAAAAACAAAAAGAAGAAGCTGCTTTTGCTAAATGGTCAGCTAACAAAGATGAATACAAAAACTTGCTAGGAGATGTTAAAAAGACTTTTGAAGCATACAAGCCATATAGTTTGCAACGCACCTACTTAAACGAAGGTATCCTTGCCCCTACCCTATCTAAATTTGTAGGAATGGCAATGAGTATGGACGAAACCATTGAAAAAGGTGATGAGAAAGCCATTTCAAAAATGAAAGAGCAAATGATTGAAGGCTTAAAAGACTTGCCATACAACCCGATGATTGTTGCTGCTGACAAACGTATGTTTGATAGCATTTTGGTTTTGTATTACAATAATATCCCAAAAGACGAACAATCGGCTTATATGAATGATGTGGTTTTGAAATACAATACTGATAATCCTAGAGCTGCTATCGCTGCATTTACAAACGATGTATTCAACAACAGTATTTTTGCCGATGAAAAGATGGCTTCGGCTTGGTTCCACAACCCACGTCCTGCATTATTGAGAAACGATATTGCTTATAAGTTTATCAAAGCCATGAGAGAGAATTACATGAGCAAATTCAAATCTAAAGTAGATGCTTTCACAGAAACTACACAAGCTTTAGGTCGCAACTATATCAAAGGTTTGATGGAAATGAACCCGAACAAAACCTATTATCCTGATGCAAATTCTTCATTACGTTTAACCTACGGAACAGTAAAACCATATATGAAGTATCAGATGATTACCAATTTGGACGAAGTGATAGCCAAAAACAAAAAATTCCCTACCAATCCTGAGTATAATGTACCCCAGAGATTAATAGATTTGTATAATGCTAAAGATTACGGAAGATATGCTATGAAAGATGGCAAACTACCAGTAGCTTTCTTAAGTGATAATGACATCACAGGTGGAAATAGTGGAAGCCCTGTTATTGATGGTGAAGGAAATATTATCGGTTTGGCATTTGACGGCAATTGGGAAGCCATGAGTGGTAATATCCATTTTGATCCTGCTAATAAACGTACCATTAATGTGGATATTCGTTATGTGCTTTGGTTGATTGAGAAATATGGCCAAGCTCCTCAAATTGTAAATGAAATGAAATTGGTTCAATAAAACCTATTTATTGATACGTACTTTTTGATGCGTAAAACAGAAGAGGAAATCCTTTGGATTTCCTCTTCTGTTTTATAATTACTGATAATTATCCTCAAAAAATCCCAATAGGGTATTTTTATCCATGAACTAATTTTTATATTCGCAAACAAATAATAAAGACACAAAATGAAAAAATTATTAATCCTTCTTGCCTTTACATCTGCTTTGGCTGCTTGTCACTATGGGGTTGAAGAAGCTGATAAAACTTTAAAAGCAAATGATGAGTATAAATCAGGTGCTGGTTCTGAATACTCAACCAATAGAGGTAATGATGGTGTTTTACCTAAGCCCAATTCAAATAAGGAAGAGGCTTACAAAAGTTTGCTTCCTCAGATTGAGGCTTTGGTTTCAGGCGAACAAGATTTAATTGCAAATCTTGGCAACATATGTGCAGCCCTAAAATCTGCCTTCAATTTTTGGTGGGTTGGCTTCTATTTAGTTAAACAAAACGAATTACTATTGGGACCCTTTCAGGGTCCCATTGCTTGTACACGCATTGCAATAGGAAAAGGTGTTTGTGGAAGTTCTTGGCAGCAAGCCCAAACTATTATCGTTGCCGATGTCGAAAAATTCCCGGGACATATTGCCTGCAGCAGCGCCTCTAAATCAGAAATTGTTGTTCCCATCATTATTAATAATCATGTAATTGGTGTTTTGGATGTTGATAGTGAGCACCTCAATCACTTTGATGAAATAGATCAATTGTATTTAGAAAAACTTATTAGGGATATCTCTTCTATATTCTAGTTAATTTAACCCAATTTTTTCAAATCAGAATACGAATGTCAGTTCGAGCGGAGTCGAGAACCTGTCTCAACTGATAAAGCGAAATCAAAAATCTGACAAAACAAAAAAGCTGTCCATTGGACAGCCTTTGTATATCTTATGAATTTTGATTAGTAGTTATTTAACATCATTGGCATTACCAACATCAACACCTCTTCGCCTTCATCTGTTGTTTCAGGAACCAAAACACCTGCGCGATTTGGCATTGATAATTCCAAATGAACATTTGGAGAATCAATAGCTGAAAGCATTTCGCTCAAATATTTTGAGTTAAATCCAATTTCCATATCCTCGCCCACATAAGTACAAGACAACTTCTCTTGCGACTCATTTTCGAAGTCTAAATCCTCAGCGCTAATAGCTAAATCGCTACCTGCAATTTTTAAACGAATTTGGTGAGTGGTTTTGTTAGATGTGATAGATACACGTTTTACAGATGAGTTAAACTCAGCTTTGTCTATCGTCATTTTATTAGGATTGTCAGTAGGAATTACTGCTTTGTAGTCAGGGTATTTTTCGTCAATCAAACGACAAATTAAACTCACATCTCCGAATGAGAAGTAGGCATTCGATTTGTTGAAGTTGATTGTTACTTCTGTATCATTGGTTGGCAAAGCATTTTTCAAAAGGTTCAATGCTTTTTTAGGTAGAATAAATGATTCTTCAACACCTGGTTGAACGTCATTTCTAGTGTATCTAACCAAACGATTGGCATCAGTAGCTACAAACACAATGTTTTTGTTGAACAATTGAACGAATACACCTGTTAAGTTTAATCTTAAATCATCATTGCTAGTAGCAAATACTGATTTAGCAATGGCTTTTTGCAAAACACCTGCTTGTATTTTAAATGATTTGTCGCCATCCACTTCAGGGTTTTTAGGAAACTCATCTGCATTTTGGGCAGTTAGTTTAAAACGACCTGTTGAGTATTTGATTTCAAGCGAACCTTTTTCAACATTGATGGTAAATGCCAATGGTTGATCAGGTAATGATTTTAAAAGTTCAATTGTAGTTTTTGAAGGAATAGCAATAGCTACATCTTCTTTAGCATCCACTTTGATGCTGGTTGTCATAGTGGTTTCTAAATCGGTTGACGAAATAGTTAGGTTACCATCTTTGATATCGAACAAAAAATTATTCAATATGGGTATGATTGGTTTTGATACCACTACGCCATCTATCATTGATAGATGTTTTAATAAAACGGTGCTGTTTACAATAAACTTCATAATACGAATGTGTGAAGCAAAAATATAGGCAGAAGCCCCAGAATAAAACACAAGTTATGCACAGATAAAAGTCAAAATACCAATGCAGTATTGCTTAAGCTTTTAAGTAAATTATATCAAATCCCTAACCACTCTTTGGCCGTTCTGAATAGGAGTTTTTCTTTGGTCTCTTGGTCCAAATCTTTCATCAATTCTATAAATCGTCCATGCTCCAAATCGCCAAGTGGGAAAGGGAAATCACTGCCCATAGCAATTTTCTCAGGTCCAAAAAGATTGAGTAAGTATTTGAATGTTTCATCATCATGCACTAGACTGTCTACATAAAATTTGTTCACGTACTCTCTTGGGTCTTTCACCTTGTTCACGTTGCACAAATCAGGGCGGGCATGGTAAGTATGTGATATACGTCCAATGGTTTGAGGAAAGCAGCCACCTCCATGGGCAAACAAAACCCTAAGTTTGGGAAACTTATCAAAAATACCCCCGAATATCAAAGATGTAATGGCTAAGGATGTTTCTGCAGGCATGCCCACTATCCAAGGTAACATATACTTTGGCATACGCTCCTGCCCCATCATATCCCAAGGGTGAACAAATAGACACATACCCAATTTTTCAGCTGTTTCATAAAACGGATAAAAACCCTCATCATCCAAATTTTTATCGTTAATATGGGTAGCAATCTCAACACCGGGTAGATTCAACTCATGCTTACACCTGCTCAGCTCTTGAATGGCCAAATCTACATTTTGCATTGGCAGTGTACCCAATCCCACAAACCTATCAGGATAAGTGTGTTGAATTTTGGCTAGGTGGTTATTAATAAACTGACTCCATTCATAGGTATGTTGTGCTTCGGCCCAATAATAAAACAAGACTGGAACGGTAGACAAGGCCATAAGTTGAACCCCATGTTTATCCATGTGTTCCAAAATGGTTTCAAGATTCCAGCACAATTCATCAATGGCTCTAAAAAAAGTGCCATCAGCCTTCATCATATTAGCCCTTCCCGGTTGATAATGGTCAAGGTATATAAAATCATTTCCATAG
>RGVD01000107.1 GCA_010027395.1 Bacteroidota bacterium | reverse complement strand
TCAGGAGTTGCACCAGTTGTTAATAATACCAAAGTACCTGGTACATTTCCTGACAAACTGCCTCTTTGCACTCCTGCACTTGAACCACTAGTTGTAAAAGTAGTTGTTGCTTGAGTAGTAGAAGTTGCACTAGGTATGCCTGTGGCAGTTGTTTGAACAACACTTCCCCATCTAGTCGCTCCCGTGCCTGTTAAATAAGAATTACCAGCTGCTATTGAATTTGCCCAATTGGCAATATCAGCAAAATTTTCAGTGTAAGATAAGCCTGATTGACTTGTCATTTGAACTGGCACTGGTGCTTGCGCATAGCCAAAGCCTGGAAGTAGCATTAAAGCCGCAAATAATAGAGAGGCTGTTAATGATTTTAGTCTGTGATTTAACATATTATAATTTGTTGGATTTTGGTTCAAATGTATTCTAATAATGTTTCGTGGTATTAGTTTTTATGTTATGAATTGCTGAACTTAATGTTATTTAAATGTTAAGAGATTAAGTTAATTTACTGTTTATTACCTATCTTGGCAAAGTTCTATCAAAACGCTGTTACTACCTTTAGGGTGCAAAAAAACAACCCATTTATTATCCGCACCCTGCTTTGGGGTTTCATTAATAAAAACAAATCCTTCATCTTTTAATCTCTGTATTTCAAGATAAATATCTTTAACACCAAAAGCAATATGATGAATCCCCTCGCCTTTTTTTTCAATAAATTTAGCTATGGCACTATCAGAGCTTGTGGCTTCTAATAGTTCAATTTTGCTTTCACCAGTTTGATAGAAAACAGTATTTACGTATTCACTATCAACGGCCTCCTCTTTATATGGATTTTGGTTAAATAATGAAGAAAACAGCTTTTTGCTTTTAGCCATATCTTTTACTGCAATTCCAATGTGCTCTATTTTGTCAAACATTTGTTTTATAATTATAAGTTTATAAGGAATATAATACATGGGCAAGACTAAAATATATAGCCAAACCTAATAAATCGTTGGTAGTAGTAATAAAAGGACCAGTTGCTATGGCAGGGTCAATTTTTATCCTATTAAGTAACAAAGGAACAACTGTTCCAAACAAAGAAGCAAATATGATTACAGAAATTAAAGATATGCTAACTGTGTAAGCGAGGTTTGTAGAATCATTAAAAGCCAAATTATAAGCCAAGATTAAACCTGAACAAACAACTCCGTTAAGCAATGCCACTCTTATTTCTTTGAGTAATTTTGAAAAAATATTTCTTGTTCCTAAGGTATTGTTAGCTAGACTCTGGACCACAATAGCAGAAGATTGAACACCTGCATTACCACCCATGGCAGCTATCAAAGGCATAAAAAAAGCCATCTCAGGATGAATATGTAATTGGTCTTCGTAGATTTCAATAAATCTTGAAGAAGCTATTCCGCCCATTAACCCAATTAACAACCAAGGTAATCGAGCCCTCGACAATGTCCAAACCTTATCGGAGGAATCAACATCAGAAGTAATACCACTCATTAATTGGTAATCTTCATCTGCTTCTTCCTTAATTACATCCACTACATCATCTACAGTAATTCTTCCGACCAAACGTCCGAGAACATCTATCACTGGTATTGTTACCAAATCATATTTTTTAAAAATATTAGCAATAAATTCGCTTTCATCAGAGGTATTTACTGATATAACCTCTTTATTCAAAACATCTGATATTTTAGCACTGGGCGATGAAAGAATTAAATTTTTGAGTGTAATTAGTCCAACCAATCGTTTCATATCATCTACCACATACACCACATAAATTACATCTACATTTTCAGCCTGCATTCTAATCTCTTCAACACACTGAGCTACTGTCCAATTGATATTTGCACTAATAAGTTCAACGGCCATCATACTCCCAGCCGTATAGTCATCATAACTCATTAAAGAAAGTAATTGACTGGCATATTCAATATCTGTTAAGCTACTTATTACATTGTCTTTAATTTTATTAGGTAATTGGTTTAAAATAAAAGCAGCATCATCAGAGTCAATTTTCATGATAAACTCTTCAGCAATCTCGGTTGGGTTGTATATGGAGAGAAAATCTTCTCTAACTTTATCTTCCATCTCTACAAAAACTTTAACTACTTTCTCCTTTTCAACCAAACTCATAAGGTAGCGTGCCGATTCTGCATCTATTTTATCAATAACTTCTGCAATGTCTTGAGGATACATTTCCTCTAAAATAACAACAATTTCATCAGAAGCTTCCTGCTCAATCCATTGCTTTAATTGCTTTATAAATTTAATATTTACCTCTATTTTATCCATTAAATTGATATTCTAAAATTTAGCAAGTGTATAAATTTTAATTTACTTTACCTTTCGCCCAAAATTAAGAAATTGAGTAATCATAACACAACCCCATTTAACATTGTTGCCAAAACCCAACAAGGCCTTGAACCCATATTAGCAGAGGAACTTGTAAAACTTGGAGCAACAAATATAGAACTTCATAAGCGTGCAGTTAGTTTTTATGGAGATAATCTAGTTTTATACAAAGCTAATTTGCATGCAAGAACAGCTCTTAGAATTTTGGTTCCTATCAAAAAATTTAGTGCCAACGATGAGCAGCAACTTTATGATGAGGTTAAAAAAATCAATTGGGATGAGTATATGGATGCAAATGATACGCTATCAGTAGAAGCTAGCTCCAATTCTGATTTTTTTAATCATACCAAATACATTGCCTTAAAAACAAAGGATGCGATAGTTGATCAATTCAGAGAAAAATATGGGATAAGACCCAACGTAGATTTAGAACAACCTATTTTGAAACTTAATCTGCATATTTTTCAAAATGAATGCACCCTTTCATTGGATAGCTCTGGAGAGTCTTTACACAGAAGGGGTTATAGAGCAGATGCCAATTTAGCGCCATTGAATGAGGTGACAGCAGCCGCACTAATCATTCATTCTGGCTGGAATGGTGAGGGTAATTTTGTTGATGGCATGTGTGGCAGCGGCACCATTTTGATTGAAGCAGCTATGTTTGCAAAAAATATACCCTCCAATATGGCTAGAAAATGGTTTGGATTTATGGGTTGGAAAAATTTTGACACCCAACTTTGGGAGAAAATTAAACAAGAAGCCGAAAATAATATAAGACCAAGTAAGGCTCATTTTATTGGAAATGATGCGGTTTATAAAGTAATTGAAATAGCTAGAGGCAACGTAATAAAAGCTGGATTAGAAAATGATATTAAACTTAGCAATATGCGTTTTGAGGAACAAAAAGCACCCGAAGGTGGTGGAATCGTAATTATGAATCCACCTTACGGAGAGCGAATCGAAATGGATGATGTAAATGGCTTCTATCGGATGATTGGTGATACACTTAAGAAAAACTTCACAGGTTATGATGCTTGGATAATCTCCTCAAATAAAGAGGCCTTGAAACATATGCACCTAACTGCCTCCAAAAAGCTAGTTGTTTGGAATGGACAGTTAGAATGCAAATTTCATAAATACCAAATGTATAGGGGAACTATGAGAATAGACAAGCATTCAGAAAGTTAGAATTTTTGTTGCCAACCTATTCTAATTTGATCATAGGTATCAGTTTGTGTTCTGTCTAATCTATACCAATATTGCACTCTCAACATTGAGCTGTAACCATCCAATAAGAAGTTATATCCGCCAGATAAAGTTTGCATGGTAGAGTTAGGAATTAAGTCGTTTTCAATAAAATCATCGTATCTAGCAGTAAATGCAGACTTTAATATTCTATTGTAATAAGATAATTGGATGATACTACCAATTGCATTAAATGAAGTTTTGTTTAATCCTTGTAAACGTGACTTATCAGTTGGATTTACATTCATATTATGGGCTTCAAATAGGAATGAAAATCCTTTATAATTGGCAGCTAAGTCCATACCTAGCATTGTTTTTTCACCACCAATAATTTTCAATCCGTAAGGATCTTTGTTTAAGGTTTGCAAAGTATTTTGTCTTTCCACATATCTCCCATTTAAGCCTAATGAAATTTTAGGAATATCAGAATGATTTAGGTCCAAAGTTTCATTGTATTTGAATTTACTTGGATAAGATAATTCTACTCGTCCAACATATTCTAATTTCCCACTGGCATCATTATCTCCTCCTGTTACGTCAGTCATGATAGTTTCACCTTGTCCGGTGAAAGCACCTAACATTACGTTTACTCTTTGCTTCCAATAATCTTTAGACAAAACAACACCTAAATCACGTCTTGAGAATACTTGTCCTCTAGCCACTTCTCCTCGTTGCCACATTGTTTGGTGTTCAAAACCTGTCAGAGAACTTCTAGAATATGGTATTTTCTGATATCCCATTGTAATATTAGTAAATTTCAATTTTTTAATCGTGAAATTTGCATCCAACAAAGCTGGAAACTCCCCATCACCACTATAACCCAAACGCGCCATATCTAATTGCAGTTTGTATTCATAGTCATTTGATACCCTACCCTCAATCTTAAATCTAGCTGTAGCCAATTTAAAAACATCAGCCTTATTATCTGGATGATCTTTTAAATAAAATCTATTATTGTAATTCATATTCAATAAACCTGAAAGTTCGAGATTGTTATTTCCAGCATTAAATGAATATTGAGCAAAAACTGTATTACTCATCAATAACATAATATAAAGTATTTTTTTCATAGTTTATTATTTTGTATCCAAAGAATATTTCTTTAGGTATTGCCCATCATCACTTATAATTAGTATACGCCCATCCTCAGTAATTGCTATACCTTCTGGGTTAATATCAGATAATTGAATTATATTTTCAAGTGAATAATCATTGGGATTCAAAACCAGAATTTTTTTTTCTTCATCACATAAAACATATAAATGTTCTTTATGATAAGTTATAGATGATACATCAGAAGAAAAGGTATAAGGATATTGTTTTAACTCTTTGAAATCTTTATCGTACTCAAAAATAATACTGGGATGCTTTTCGGTAATTAAAACGAAACAATTCTTGTTTTTATTAAATGTTATACTCTCAAATCCACTATTCCTGCCCCCGTAATATGTTAATTGATGAGAATTGATTTTTTCTAGGTTGTAATCAAAAACATATATAATCCTGCTTCTTTCATCACTCACATATATTTTATTTTCATCTGCAAAAACACCCTCAAAATCAAACCCTTTAAAATCTGCTTCTTTCAAAACTACCCCATTGGTATCAGTAAGAAATAAAAGGCCATTATCACTTACGATAGCATATTTATTTGTATTTGGTAGTATACAAATATCTGATGGTTCTTTTATGCTAAGATCTGCCTTTGAAAGTAAAACTAATTTTTTAGGTTTTGGTTTACTTTGAGCAAAAAATGGTAAGGCAACAAAAAATACAGTTACAAATAAAACCCTAAAATTGATGTACATTTTAATTATTGCTAGTGCCTAAAGTTACTTTATCTAGTAACTGAATTACACCAGTACCATCTGGTTTCCTACCATTGCTTTGAGTCTTTGGTTGATCACTCGGGTAATTGTAGGTGGTGGTATTTATAGCAATAATTGAAGATATATTATCCTGTTTATAGTATACTCCAAAATCACCAACAGTTTTAGAAATGCTAAATGTTGGAACAACAAGCTGAGTGTAACTTGCTGATGTATTCGTAGGCGTTTGCTTTTCAAACCAAACTACCAAAAATCCTTTTGGTTTAATATAAATTGTTGTATCCAAAACAAATTTTTGTTGGTTAAATAAACTATCTGTAAAAAACCATTTTCCTTTTTCTAAAGTTAAAATAGTATCTTTAGGGTTAAATAGTTCAATCCATTTAGTTGTATCACCACACAATGTAAAATCATCTGGTTTACGACATTTAATTTCATTAATGATTAAAGAATTTAGACCAATTTTATTATCAGCTGGAATTACTGGAGTTACGTTAGTTGAACTATCACTTTTTGCACAACCTAAAGCTGTTAAAAGTAAAACTAATAATGATAAATTAAATATAGAATTGTACTTCATAAGGCAATTTTAAGTTGGCTATATTAAGAAATTGTTAATGATTAATAAATGAAGCTCAATATAATTAAACTTTAATTCATCAATTTGAGTAAAAAGAGAATACTCCCCTGCCACCATTAGGAAAAATTCCATCTATGACTATCTGACCTCTTACTTTTTCTAAATCCTTAATTAACTCATCTGGTTTTTCATATTCCTTTTTGTTTAGGCTAATAATTATAAAACCATCGCTAAGTCCCATGCCTGCCATTCTACCTTGACGAAGATTACTGATTCTTATTCCATTTTTGATGCCTAATTTATCTTTCTCAATCTTAGGAACTGCTTGAAAATCTGCTCCTAGAATTTCACTACTGACTGTGCCCTTGCGCATAATAGCTGTAGTTCCCTCTCTGTTCAACAAACTTACTGCAAACTCCATTTCTTTACCATTGCGAATAATAGTCATTTTTGCTTTTTCTCCCGGACGTAAATATTCTATATGCTCATCAAAGATAGACTTGCTATCAATTTCCCTTCCATTTACTTTAATGATGATATCACCTGCTCTAAGTCCAGCATTATCAGCAGGACCCTCCGCCAATACAGAAGAAACATAAACACCTAGGTTATTATTAATATTTAATTTTTTGGCTAAATCAGCATCAATATCTTTCACATCCATGCCAGTAAAACCCCTTTGCACCTCCTTGAATTCTATCAAATCTTTTACAATTTTAGCTACAATGTTTACAGGAATTGCAAATCCATAACCATTGTAACTTCCTGTGTTGGAAGCTATAGCCGTGTTTATTCCAATTAATTTACCATTTAAATCAACCAATGCGCCTCCACTATTTCCTGGGTTAATAGCTGCATCTGTTTGTATAAATGATTCAATTGGAAATTGGTTATTTACTATATTAATATTCCTACCTTTGGCACTTACAATACCTGCAGTTACAGTTGATGTTAGATTAAAAGGGTTCCCAACAGCTAAAACCCATTCGCCAATTTCTACATTATCTGAGTTACCCAATGTTAGGTGAGGCAAATTAGAGCCCTCTATTTTTAACAAAGCCAAATCAGTGGAAGGGTCTGTTCCAATAATCTTAGCCTTGTATGATTGTTTTTGATTGTTAGTAATAACTTCTATCACATCTGCATCTTTCACCACATGATTATTCGTTACAATATAACCATCATCAGTGAGAATAACACCGCTTCCACTGCTTGCCACTGGCCCTCTCCTACCAAAGAAATCCATATTGTTCCAGAAATCAAAAAAAGGATCAACATAGTTTCGTTGGTTACTTAATGTCTTAATAAAAACGACTGCAGGTGTAGCATCTTTTGAGGCTTTAACAAAATTGCTACTTTCGACTAATGTTGATTTTAGATTTGCTGAACTTACATTACTTTTTGATTCAGCACTAACTTGATACAATACGGTATTAGGCTTCAATTTAGAAAAAACAAAAGCACCTGAAATACCACTGATAAAACTAACAGCTATAATGGTCCACTTTTTCATAATAAACATAAAATTTTGGCAAAATTAAAAAAAATTATTCAGCAGGAAGCACATAAGACTTTATGCTTACCTCGGAACTACTGTTTTTAGGATCATTTGTAATAATATTGATAAACCTTTGGTCAACTCCAATATAATTCTTTGGTGAATACATTATAGTTAACGTGGCTACTTCACCTTTTTTTATTATTGTTTTATCAGTTGACACTTCAATACTTTCTGATTTATTAATTATTTTGCGAATAACTAGATCATTCTTTCCATTATTTGATAATTTAAATAATGTAGTCTTTATATCAGTATCTTTAATAGTTCCAAATTGTTCCTCAGTTTTGTCAAATGAAAGTATAGGAGCTCTTTTAATCTGCTTCTTTGTCAATACACTAAAATCTTCCACGACTTCAGATGTGATGAAAAAAGATTTTAAAGCCAATGTATCATCATCGGTTAATATTTTTATTTCGTGTTGATTTTCCCCAAAAATAGTTGGTTTAATTGGTGAATATACGCATCGTAAAACTAATTCGTCATCTATTCCAATGAAACTAGATTTGTATTCAATTTTAAAATTTGGCGAATTGTATATTCGTTTTATTTCTATCTCCTTCTTACCTGTGTTTGCAAGGGCAATATCAAAACTATAGGTATTATTTTCTTTAATTCTACCTACATTTATTTTGTTATTTACAACGGCCAAATTTCCATATTGATATTTATATTTATAAGTCTGCCATTTATTAGTAATCACTTCACCATTTAATGTAAGAACATATGGTGATGTAATTGAATTCATTTTTACATTTACATATTTAGAATTAATACCCAACTTTCCTTTTGGATCAAAATTCACTTTTACAAATCCATATTTTTGGGGTAAAATTGACTCGTTCGTCCATTCAGCAGCAGTGCAACCACAACTTGAAATAACCTCTAAAATTTTTGTTGGTTCATCACCCACATTCATAAATTTAAAAACATGACTCACAACACCCTTTTCCATAATGATTCTGCCCCAATTCCAATTATCTTCCTCCCATTGAATTTTTGGACCCATTTTAGGTTGAGCAAAGATTGATATAGAAAACAATATTAAT